>NZ_JBLBVK010000041.1:0-136360 GCF_047314965.1 Silicimonas lutimaris
GCGTCGGCAACCGAAGGGGGGGACGCTGTCCCCCGCGCCCCCTGCTGTATTTGCACCAGGAAGAAGAGGCATTGACCCGATCTGCCCGGCGGCGTAGGCGCAGGGGCATGACGACCTGGAGTGCAATCACCACGCTGGCCAGCAAGGCCTCTGCCGACGCGCTGAGCGAGGCGCTGGAGGCATTGGACGAGACGCCCTCGGGGGTCGGTGTCTTCGAGGTCGAGGACGGCAGCGGAACCTGGGAGGTGGGCGCCTATTTCACCGAGGCGCCGGACGCCGTCGCGCTGGCGCTTCTGGCCGCGGCGCACCATGCGGCGGAGTTCGTGATCTCGGAGATTCCGGAGACCGACTGGGTGGCCCATGTGCGCCGCGAATTGTCGCCCGTCGAAGCCGGGCGGTTCTTCGTTTACGGCAGTCATGACGCGGACAAGGTGCCGGAGGGGCGTATAGCACTGCTCATCGAGGCGGCGATGGCCTTTGGTACCGGGCATCACGGGACCACCCTTGGGTGTCTTCGGGCTCTCGACGGGCTTCTGGACGCGGGGCTGCGCCCGTCGAGCGTGGCGGATATCGGCTGCGGCACGGCGGTTCTGGCAATGGCGGCTGCACGGGTGTTCGATGCCGAGATCGTCGCCTCGGATATCGACGCCGTCGCGGTCGAGGTCGCGGAAGCGAATCTGGTCGCGAACGGGCTCTCCGGGCGGGTGCGCTGCATCGAGGCCGCGGGGTTCGATCATCCCGATCTTGCCGGAGAGGACGCTTTCGACCTTGTCTTTGCGAATATCCTGATGGGGCCGCTGATCGCGCTGGCCCCGGACATGGCGCGCGCCGTCCGGGCGGGCGGGCATGTCATCCTGAGCGGGATTCTCAACGAACAGGCTGACGAGGTACAGGCGGTCTACGAGGCGACCGGCTTCAATCCGGTCAAAAGGGAAGAGATTGTTGACTGGACGACGCTAATGCTCGCCCGAAACGGGTGAATTTTAGCGAAACTAAGTCTTTTCCATTGGTTACGCCATAATACTGCCATAATGGGACGTATTCTAGACGGGCTCGAATTCAGGGTTCGTGTCTCAGGAGTCGATTATGTCTGCCTCGCAGTTTGATGAATTTGAACGTCGTATGCGCCGGATTAACAGGCGTCATTCCAAGCTGTCGCAAGGCTATGTGACGGCGGTGACCAGCGACGGCCTCGTCGTTGCCAAGCCCCAGCGCCGCGCAAGACGCGGCATGCTGAGAGGGCTGGCGATGGTGGTCGTCGTCATGATGCTGTTCAAGGGTGCGCTTCATGCGCAGCTTGGAGCGCAGTCCTACCAGGATCGCATCGATGCTCTTGCTGCGGGCAATGCCATGGAACAGGCGGGCGCGTATTTCATGGTGGCCGACCCGATCACGCTCTGGATTTCGAAGACGGTGGTTTCCCTCGTGCGATAGGCCTTCCGCCGGGGCCGCCCGGCAGTCCTTTCAGGTCGCACAGAAACGGCCGTGTCCACCAAAGGACACGGCCGTTTTCGTTTCCGGTTTTTCTGAAGTCTCAGAAGAAGCGCTTGCGCGAGATCGCGTCGATGTCGCCACGGGTCAGCCCGATGTCGTCCAGCTCATGGGACGACAGTTGCGAGAGTACCTTGCGGGTCCGGCGCGCGTCGTTCCAGTCGGCGAACATGCCGAGTGCGTTGACGAAGCGGGCGCGGATGGTGTCCGCGAAGGTGGTTGCGTGGCCGCGGTTGCGGCCCAGATCGATAAGAGCCATTGAGGTTCCGCCTGTTCAGGAGTTGTTCGATTGAGCGCACATAGATTGAGCAAAACGCCTGCACAAGCGGCGGAATTGCAATTCTCATATGCATTGGAAGCATAGGTCGTTTTCAAGCGTAAACCGTTTTGAAAAAAGAAGAAATCCGGATCGAATATGTCGATTTCAAGCGCCGGAACGGCGTTTTCAGACTGCGATTGTGGCAGGATTGCGGCGGCAGGCCCGAACGCGACATCCTGCTAAACTTCTTGGCGAATGTTCGCGTTTCGTGCTAATCGTGCCTGAAAAGCAACAAGAGCAGGTGAGGCGATGCGCGTGATGGGGCTGGACCCGGGGCTGAGAGCCCTTGGATGGGGCATCGTGGATGTCTCGGGATCGCGTCTGTCCCATGTCGCAAACGGCATCTGCAGAACGGATGCAGGTCCGCTCGGGCCGAGGTTGGCGGCGCTTTTCGACGAGCTGTCGGCCATCTGGGCGCGATACGTTCCGGAGGCAGCGGCGGTCGAGCAGACCTTTGTCAACAAGGACGGCGCGTCGACGCTGAAGCTGGGCCAGGCGCGGGGCATCGCCATGCTGGTTCCGGCGCGGGCCGGGATCGATGTGGGCGAATACGCTCCGAACGCGGTCAAGAAGGCTGTCGTCGGTGTCGGTCATGCCGACAAGGCGCAGATCGCGCACATGGTGCGGATGCAATTGCCTGGTGTCGAGATCGCGGGACCGGATGCGGCGGACGCGCTGGCCGTCGCGATCTGTCACGCGCACATGATGCAGACGGCGCGGGCCGTTGCGGGGCGCGTCGCATGATCGGGCGGCTGGCGGGGCGGATCGACTACCGGGGCAGCGATCACGTGCTGATCGACGTGAAGGGCGTGGGGTATATCGTCTATGTGAGCGAGCGGACGATGGCCGCTTTGCCGCGCGTGGGCGAGGCGGCGGCGCTTTACACCGATCTTCTGGTGCGCGAGGACCTGCTGCAGCTTTTCGGTTTCACGACGCTGGCCGAAAAGGAATGGCACCGTCTGCTGATGGGCGTACAGGGGATCGGGGCGAAGGCGTCGATGGCGATCCTTGGGACCCTTGGGCCGGATGGCGTGGCGCGGGCGATCGCGCTGGGCGACTGGGGGGCGGTCAAGGCGGCGCCCGGCGTAGGGCCGAAGATCGCGCAGCGGGTGGTGAACGAGTTGAAGGGCAAGGCGCCGGCGATGATGGCGATGGGGGGCGAAGCGCCACCTGTCGCCGACGACGGCGAGGTAATCGAACACGTGGCTCCGGTGGCGCCCAGGGCGGTCAGGTCGTCCTCGGCCCAGTCCGAGGCGTTGTCGGCCTTGCAGAACCTCGGTTACGCGCCGGGCGAAGCGGCGAGCGCGGTGGCCGAGGCGGCCGGGGTTAACGAAGGAGCGGAGACAACGGTGCTGATCCGTGAGGCTCTGAAGCGATTGGCGCCGAAAGGATGAGGTCCGTTGTCTCATACCGGGTTTGTGCCGCCTTCGGCGCCGCGGTGCGAGGGGCGCTGCCCCTCGCGCTCCCCGAAGTATTTGAGCCAAGAGGAAAGCCGGGGGCGGTGCGATGAGCGGACCTGATCCGACACTCCGCCCCGAGCCGCGCCCCGAGGATGCGGACCGGGCGCTGCGCCCGCAGACGCTGGACGCTTTCATCGGACAGGCCGAGGCGCGGGCGAATCTGCGGGTCTTCATCGAGAGCGCGCGGCAGCGGGGCGAGGCGATGGATCACACGCTGTTCCACGGGCCGCCGGGGCTGGGCAAGACCACGCTTGCGCAGATCATCGCGCGGGAACTCGGCGTGAACTTTCGCATGACTTCGGGGCCGGTCCTGGCCAAGGCGGGGGACCTGGCGGCGATCCTGACCAACCTGGAAGCGCGGGATGTGCTGTTCATCGACGAGATTCACCGGCTGAATCCTGCGGTGGAGGAGGTGCTTTATCCGGCGCTGGAGGATTTCGAGCTGGATCTGGTGATTGGCGAGGGGCCGGCAGCGCGGACCGTCAGGATCGAGTTGCAGCCGTTCACGCTTGTGGGCGCGACGACGCGATTGGGGCTGCTGACGACGCCGTTGCGCGACAGGTTCGGCATTCCGACGCGGCTGCAGTTCTATACCGAAGACGAGTTGCACGAGATCGTCACGCGCGGCGCGCGGCTGATGGGCATCGAGACCGGCGAGGGCGGTGCGCGCGAGATCGCGAAGCGGTCGCGGGGCACGCCCAGGATCGCGGGGCGGCTTCTGAGGCGCGTCGTGGATTTTGCGCTGGTCGAGGGTGACGGGCGGCTGACTCAGGAACTGGCGGACAATGCGCTGACGCGGCTGGGGGTGGATCACCTGGGCCTCGACGGGGCGGACCGACGGTACCTGTCGCTGATTGCCGAGAACTACCAGGGCGGTCCTGTGGGCGTCGAGACGCTGTCGGCAGCGCTTTCTGAGAGCCGGGACGCGATCGAGGAAGTGATCGAGCCCTTCCTGTTGCAGCAGGGGCTGATCCAGAGGACCCCTCGGGGCCGGATGCTGGCGGCGAAGGCCTGGGCGCACCTGGGGCTTGCGGCACCTTCCGCGCCGGGGCAGGCCGAGCTATTCTGATCCCGGGCTTTCGAAGAGGGGGCGGGATGGCAGAGCCTGAGTTCACGGCACTTTGGCCGACGAATCTGATGCGGATCACGCTGCCGGGCGCCGAGCAGGCGAACCCGGTTCTTGCCGAACTGATCGAGCGGATGGATGCCGGACGCGACCAGATGACGACGGATTACCTGTCGGGGAATTTCTTCGACTTCGGGCATCCGGCGGTGGGATGGCTGAAATCGTGCGTCGAACGCGCGGTAGTGGATTACGCGCGCGGCACCGGGGTCGACTATCCGATCGACTTCAGCATCCAGGCCTGGCCGAACGTCAACCGGTTCGGCGACTATCACGACCTGCACAATCATCCGCATTCGTGGCTGTCGGGCACATACTACGTGCGCGTGCCCAGCGGCGAGGACGCGCCTCCGGGCCGCGAGGACCGGACGCCCAACGCGATCAGCTTCTTCGATCCACGCCCGCAGGCCAACATGCTGGCGATCCGAAACGATCCGCAGGTCGATCCCGAGCACCGCATCCTGCCGGAGGCGGGGCAGATGCTCATCTGGCCCGCATTCCTGCATCACATGGTGCATGTGAATCTGAGCCGGGAGGCCCGGATTTCGGTGTCGTTCAACATCGTGCTGAGATGGCGGAACGAGTATCTTCCCTGAGCCAGCCGGATGCGGTAGGGCGAGGCATGGAACATCAGGATATCGCGCGCTTTTTCACCCGTTCGGACGGGTCCTATCTGTTTTCCCGATGGGGCAGGCCCATCGTGCCCGTCGTTTTCGGCGTGGACGACCGGACGCTCAGCATCGTGAAGGGGGCGATCGAGGCTGTCGTGGTCCTCGCGGATCACAAGATGGCCGAGACCGACCCGGAACTGGGCGCGAACATGCTGATATTCTTCTTCCGGGACTGGGACGAGCTGACCGAGACCCCGGACCTGGATCGGCTGATTCCGGATCTGGCGGCTCTGGTCGAACGGCTGAAGGCGGCCGATGCAAACCAGTACCGACTGTTCCGGTTCGATCAGGGCGGGGCCATCAAGGCGGCCTTCGTCTTTGTCAGGATGGATGAAGCGCTTGCCGATGTTCCGGCGGAGGATGTCGCACTGGCGCAGGCGGCGCAGTCCATCCTGCTCTGGTCGGACATGGCGTTTCAGGACAGAGGGCCCCTGTCGGCCTTCGAGAGCAAGACGATCCTGAACCCGGAGATCGCGGGGATCATCCGGGCGGGCTATGATCCCGTGATGCCGGCAGTCGCGGACGATCCGAGCCATGCGCTGCGTCTGGCGGCGCGGATCGGCGCGGACAGGCGGAGTTGAACGGGAGGGGCGCGCATCGTGAATGCGCGCCGCCGCAAGATATCATTCGAGTTCGACCAGCAGATCCTTGGCGTCGATCTGGGCGCCGGGAGTGACGTGCACGGCCTTGACCGTCGCGTCGCGTTCGGCGTGGATGCCGGTCTCCATCTTCATCGCCTCGATCGTCAGCATGAGATCGCCCGCCTTCACCTCGGCTCCCGGAGTCACCGCGACGGTCGCCACGACGCCCGGCATCGGAGCGCCGATGTGGCCTTCGTTCGTCGGATCGGCCTTGGGACGGGCCGCGGCCGCGCTCGTCGATGACCGGTCGGTGACCCGTACGGTGCGGGGCTGACCGTTCAGTTCGAAGAAGACCTTGGCTTCGCCCTCGTCGTTGGTTTCGGCGATGGCCTGGCAGCGGATCTCGAGACGGACGCCGGGATCGATCTCGGGCGAGATCTCGTCACCGGGCGCCATCCCGTAGAAGAAGGTCGAGGTTCGCAGCGTGCGCACGGGGCCATAGACCTCGTGGCGCCGGGCGTAGTCGGTGAAGACCTTGGGGTACATCAGGTAGCCCATCAGGTCGTCGTCGGTGATGGCCCGGCCTTCCAGCGACTCGGAGGCTTCTTTCCGCGCCTTTTCCAGATCGACGGGAGGCAGGTTCTTGCCCGGACGGTCGGTCAGCGGCTTCTCGTTCTTGAGGATTTTCTTCACGATCGCCGGCGGGAAGCCTCCCGGCGGACGGCCGAGGTTGCCGCGCATCATGTCGACCACGCTGTCGGGGAAAGAGACTTCCTTCTTGGGGTCCTCGACATCGGCGCGGGTAAGCCCCTGCGAGACCATCATCAGGGCCATGTCGCCCACGACCTTCGACGATGGGGTGACCTTCACGATGTCGCCGAACATCTGGTTCACGTCGGCATAGGTCTGGGCGACCTCGTGCCAGCGCTCTTCGAGGCCCATCGAGCGGGCCTGCGCCTTGAGGTTGGTGAACTGGCCGCCGGGCATCTCGTGCAGGTAGACCTCGGAGGAGGGGGCCTGCATGCCGGATTCGAAGGCGGCGTAGTGGGCGCGGACGGTTTCGAAGTAGTTCGAGATTTCGCGGATCGCGGTGATGTCGAGGCCGGTTGCGCGGTCGGTATGGGCCAGCATTTCGACGACGGTGCCAAGCGTTGCCTGCGAGGTGTTGCCCGAGAGCGAATCCATCGCGCAGTCGACCGCATCGACGCCCGACTCGGCGGCCGCAAGGATGGTGGCGCAGGCAATGCCAGCGGTGTCGTGGGTGTGGAAATGGACGGGCAGGCCGACCTCTTCCTTCAGCGCCTTGACGAGGATGCGGGCGGCATCGGGGCGCAGGAGACCGGCCATGTCCTTGAGGCCCAGCACATGGGCGCCGGCGGCCTTCAGCTCTTTGCCCATGTCGACATAGTATATCAGGTTGTACTTGGCCCGGTTGGGGTCGAGCAGGTCTCCGGTGTAGCAGATGGTGCCTTCGCAGACCTTGTTCGCTGCCACCACGGCGTCCATCGCAACGCGCATGTTCTCGACCCAGTTCAGGCTGTCGAAGACGCGGAATACGTCGATTCCGGTCTCGGCGGCATGCTTGACGAAAGCCTGGACGACGTTGTCGGGATAGTTGGTGTAGCCGACGCCGTTCGAGCCCCGGAGCAGCATCTGCGTCATCAGGTTCGGCATGAAACGTCGGATGTCGCGGAGGCGCTGCCAGGGGCATTCCTGGAGGAAGCGGTAGGCCACATCGAAGGTGGCGCCGCCCCAGCACTCGACGCTGAAGAGTTCCGGCAGGTTGGCCGCGTAGGCGGGGGCGATCCGGACCATGTCGATGGAGCGCATCCGGGTCGCGAGAAGAGACTGGTGGCCGTCGCGCATCGTGGTGTCGGTGATGAGGACCTGTTTCTGGTCCAGCATCCAGTCGGCCAGCGCCTCGGGGCCGAATTCGTCGAGGATCTGGCGAGTGCCAGGGCGCGGGGACTCCGTGCGGAGTTCGGGTTTCCGGGGATTCTTGACATCTGCGGGAGGTTTCGGGCGGCCCACCGTCTCGGGGTGGCCGTTGATCATGATGTCGCCGATGTAGGTGAGGATCTTGGTCGCGCGGTCCCGGCGCGGTTTGAAGTCGAAGAGTTCGGGCGTCTGGTCGATGAACTTGGTGTGGTATTCGTTGTTCAGAAACGTCGGGTGCTTGAGCAGGTTCTCGACGAAGGCGATGTTGGTCGACACGCCGCGGATGCGGAATTCGCGGAGCGCCCGGTCCATCCGGGCGATGGCCGCCTCGGGCGTGGGCGCCCAGGCTGTCACCTTTTCCAGAAGCGAGTCATAGTAGCGGGTGATGACCGCGCCGGAATAGGCGGTGCCGCCGTCGAGACGGATTCCCATGCCGGTGGCGCCCCGGTAGGCGGTGATGCGGCCATAGTCGGGGATGAAGTTGTTGGTCGGATCCTCGGTGGTGATCCGGCACTGAATGGCGTGGCCGTTCAGCTGGACGTCATATTGCGACGCCGTGCCGGTCGCCTCCATCAGCGACTTGCCCTCGGCGATCTTGATCTGGGCCTGCACGATGTCGATGCCGGTGACCTCCTCGGTCACGGTGTGTTCGACCTGGACGCGGGGATTGACCTCGATGAAGTAGAATTCGCCGCTGTCCATATCCATCAGGAATTCGATGGTGCCGGCGCATTCGTATTTCACCGCTTCAGCGATCTTTTTGCCGAGGCTGCAGATCTTTTCACGCTGGGCGCCGGAGAGATAGGGAGCGGGCGCGCGCTCGACGACCTTCTGGTTGCGGCGCTGGACCGAGCAGTCGCGCTCCCAGAGGTGATAGATGTTGCCGTTCTTGTCGCCGAGGATCTGCACTTCGACATGGCGCGCACGCATGATCATCTTCTCGAGGTAGCCCTCGCCGTTTCCGAAGGCGGCTTCGGCCTCGCGCCGGCCCTCGAGAACCTTTTCCTCCAGTTCCTCGGGCTTGAGGATCGGCCGCATGCCCCGGCCGCCGCCGCCCCAGGAGGCCTTGAGCATCATCGGATATCCGACTTCCTCGGCGGCCTTGCGGGTGGCCTCCATGTCGTCGGTCAGGACCTCGGAGGCGGGAATGACCGGCACGCCGGCCTTGATTGCGACCTTGCGGGCGCTGGCCTTGTCGCCGAGGGCGCGCATGGTTTCGGCCTTCGGGCCGATGAACGTAATCCCATTTCGTTCGCAGGCATCGACGAAGGCCGGGTTTTCGGAGAGCAGGCCATAGCCGGGGTGGATCGCATCGGCACCGCATTCGCGCGCCACGCGGATCATCTCGTCGATGGAAAGATAGGCCGCAACGGGCCCCATGCCCTTGCCGATCAGATACGCCTCGTCAGCCTTGAAGCGGTGCAGCGACAGCTTGTCTTCGTCGGCATAGACCGCAACGGTTCGTTTCCCGAGTTCGTTCGCCGCCCGCATCACGCGGATTGCGATTTCGCCACGGTTGGCGATGAGGATCTTCTTGAACTCGGTCATCTGGGCAGGTCCTGTCTTTGCAGTTGCAGCACTGTGTTAAAGGTTGGGTAATTATTCAGCAAGTGTTGGGGTGGAAGGTTGATTGACCGTGCCGCATTGCATGCCTGTGTTTCTGCATGTGCGAAATGATGGCGCCTAAACTTTCGTCGTTTCTGATGTGTATGTTCAGCCTGTTCCCTCGCGGCGGATGGTCGGTTTCGGAGGTTCTTGAACGAAGTCGGTTGGCTGAAGATAGGGCGAAAAGTTACCGCGAGTAAAGTTTCTGGCTTATCGCCTTATTTTTGCCACATTGCCAGTAAAATATCGATATTTGTTTGAGTCGTTTGTTTGAGGAAGCGTTTCGTGTCGAGTTCTTTTTTTCAAGTGCAAGCCTTCAAAAGAAATGCGTCTTTCTTCGAGAGACGATTTCTGAATTCGGAAAGCGGCTCCCTCACCATTTTCAGCCTGTTTCTGTTCGTCATTCTGCTGATGATGGCTGGCCTTGCCGTCGATATGGTCCACCACGAGCGGAATCGGGTATATGTCCAGAATACCTTGGATGTCGCGGTGCTTGCCGCAGCCAGCGCCTCGCAGGATCTGGACTCGGAAGAGGTCATCGCCAGCTTCGTCGAGGCGGCCGGTATAGACCCCGACACCATCCATTTGACCACAAGCGATGTGGATGGCGAAACGCGTGCGTCGGCCGCGGCGGATGTCTCGACCGGTACCTTGTTCGCAGGCTTGATGGGCATCAACAGCCTGTACAGTCCGATCGATTCGGAAGCGATGGAGAGCATGACGAGGCTCGAAATATCCCTCGTCCTCGATTTCTCGGGATCGATGCGTGAGAACGCACAGGGTTTGGGGGCCGGGGGTGAAAAGACCCAGGCCTTGCGTGATGCTGTCGGGGATTTCATCAACCTGATCTATCAACTTGATTGCTCCACCGGCGTTTGTACCCAGCCGAATTCGAACGTGGACGTAACCGTGAACATCATTCCCTACGCAGGAACGGTGAACCCGGGCCCGGAGATGGCCGAGATCCTCGGGATGGATCGGTGGCATGACTGGTCGTCCTGCCCGTTTCTGGAGGCATCCGATTACAGCAATACGGCGCTTCCCGATGCGGAAAGCCAGATGCCTCACTTCGTGATCTGGACCGAAGAACTGGATGTCTGGACGCAGTATGGCTGGTGTCCGACTGACGACGGTTCGATCCTCTATGGTGGAACCGATCCGGAAGCGATCAAGCAATATGTCAACGATCTGCCTCTGTACGATGGGACGGCAACGGCTGAAGGGTTCAAGTGGGGTCTTTCGCTGCTGTCGCCGAGTTCGCGCAACGAGATGCAGGAGCTGGCAGACCTTGGCGTGACCGGCGATATCCGAGACGATTTTCCGGCGAACTATACCACCAACACGAAAAAGGTGTTGATCCTGATGACCGATGGCAAGACGACGCCGCAGGTCGTGCCGACGGATTTTTCCTTTGACGCATTGTATGACAACGATCGCCCGAACAGACCGCTGTACGACGAGTATCTCCATATCCTGGATCGCTATGCCAGCGTCGGATCCGACGGTGAGCCGAACACCCTTGAGGAGGTGGAGGCCTATGTGCAGCCCCAGGTGAGGTGGAATGCGTTGGATGATCCGTTGTTCACTCGCGAGGAAGCCGTCGCCAATTTGTTGCAGCAATGCGCCCTGGCCAAGTCGGCGGCCAACGGAGCCTCGGACCCCATATCGGTATATACGATCCGCTTCCTGAACGATGACGACTGGGTCGAGAACTACATGAGGGAATGCGCCAGCGAAGAAGGGTTCTTCTTCGACGTGAACGACCTCGATATCCAGTCTGCTTTCGTTTCGGTCGCGCGCCACATCAATCACACCATGCTCGCTCTGGTGAGATAGCGCAGTTTGCCATGCGGTTCATTCGGGCCCTGGAGGCATTCCCGCCTTCTAGGCCCGAGTGACCAGATGGTCCTTCAGTTCCGCCAGCGTTCTTGCCCCGATCTGCCCCATGTTCAGGAACATGTCATCCTTGAGGATGTGGATCAGGTGGGGCGGACCTTTCTCGCCGAGGGCGCCCACGGCATAGTGGAACGCGCGGCCGAGCATCACGAAATCCGCGCCAAGCGCCAGTGCGCGCATGATGTCCAGACCGCCTGTCACGCCGGAATCGAAAACGATCGGCGTGTCGGGGAGCGCGGCACGGATGGCAGGAAGCGCGAGGATCGACGCGGGGCCCCCGTCGAACTGGCGCCCGGTATGGTTCGAAATCCAGATGCCATCGACGCCCTTGTCGACAAGCCGCTGCGCGTCCTCGACCTTCTGGATGCCCTTGACCAGGAACGGGCCATCCCAAATCTCGCGGATTTCGTCGATGTCCGACCAGCCGGGCTGGCCGCGAATGATGTGACCCGCATGGGCCACGGAGTTGTACTCGTTTGATTTCTTCGCGTAATCCTCGCAGAACTTGAGGCTTGGGATGCCTTCCTTGAGCGTCCCGATGGTCCACTCGGGATGGGTCATCATCGACCAGATCATCGCCGCATTCACCTTCGGCGGGATTGTCAGGTTGGCGCGCCGCTGACGCTCGCGTCGCGAGTCCACCGGGACATCGACCGTCAGGATCAGGGTATGAAAGCCGGCGTTCTTCGCGCGCGCAAGCATATCGGCGCGGATGTCCTTGTCGCGTGGCATGTAGAGCTGAAACCAGCCCTGATCGCCGATGGTGGGCGCCAGCGTTTCGGGCACCACGGTCGCCACCGTGGACATGGAATAGGGAATCCCCGCTTTCGAGCAGGCAGCCGAGATGATCTTCTCCGCCCTCGGCCACATGATGCCCGACATGCCCACCGGCGCGCAGCCGAAGGGAAGCGGATACTTCCGTCCCAGGAACTCGGTCGAGAGGTCCGGCGTGAAGTTTCCTTCAAGGATCGACGGCATGAAATGGATGTCGTTCAGCGCCGACATGTTGCGGCGATGCTGGTCTTCAAGCCCGGTCGCGCTGTCGAGGTATTCGAAGACGAAATGCGGCACGCGGCGGCGCGCGCGTTTGCGCAGATCGGAGATGGCGGGAAAGCGAGTGTCGAGGTTCATGGCGCGAATATGCCCGGTTCTGGAATGGCCGCAAGGGGGCAGGGAGACCTTAACCATCTCGCAACCCTGAACTCAAAAAGGAGAAGATAAGATTTGCGCCATATGCGACTAAAGGCACGTGGGGTCCGGGCGCAGTTCAGGAGTATTCAGTGCCATGATTCAGATCGTTTATGAAAGCGAAGCCTCGGCGTCGTTCCGCGCGCAAGATCTTGTCGACATCATCGAGATTGCAAGGTCTGCAAACCCGGCCCGGCATATCACGGGCATGCTGATCTTCCACGAAGGGCGCTTCGTGCAGGTCATCGAAGGGCCACAGACCAACGTTCTAGAGCTTTACCAGCATATCCAGTCCGATCCGCGCCATGCGGACATCTGGCGTCTTGCGCGCCTGAGCATAGAGGAGCGTGTTTTTGCGCGATGGAGCATGGGCTTGCTGACCAAGGACAACATGCCCGAGCGGCTTGTCGACAGTTTGCGCGACTTTCGGGAGGTGTCCTGCCGCCTGAAGCAAGCCGCCGCAGCCAACCCAGATGGTGATAGCGCCTATACGGTGCGACTTGTGAGAGGCTTTCTGAGCCAGTTCAAGGAATTGGAAACCGCCTGAATGGATGGCGAAAAAAGGCGGAACAAAATGGAAACTTCACTTTAACCTCCCGCCGGGTGGCACTATCATTCTGCCATGAACTGGGCTTCCGACGATGATATGCCAGAGCGCGCCCCCCTGTCCCGGCAGGCGATGGCGGCGCGCGCGGCGCCGTATCTTGACGACCTGAACCCGCCGCAGCGTGAGGCGGCCACCACTTTGGATGGGCCGGTCCTGATGCTGGCCGGTGCAGGGACGGGGAAGACAAAGGCGCTGACGACGCGCATCGCCCATCTTCTGGCCACCGGAACGGCCCGGCCGAACGAGATCCTTTCCGTAACATTCACGAACAAGGCCGCCCGCGAGATGAAGACCCGCGTGGCCCGGCTTTTGGGTCAGGCCGTCGAGGGTATGCCCTGGCTTGGCACGTTTCATGCCATCTGCGTGAAACTTCTTCGCCGTCATGCCGAGCTGGTCGGATTGAAGACGAATTTCACCATCCTCGATACCGACGATCAGGTTCGGCTTCTGAAGCAGCTGGTGGTAGCGGCGAACATCGACGAGAAGCGCTGGCCAGCGCGCCAGTTGGCGCACATCATCGATGGATGGAAAAACCGCGCCTGGACGCCGGACAAGGTGCCGGCTGCCGAGCATGGCGCGTTCAACCGCCGGGGCGTGGAACTCTATGCCGAGTACCAGGAGCGTCTGAAGACGCTGAACGCGGTGGATTTCGGCGATCTGCTGCTGCATGTCGTCACGATCTTCCAGACCCACGATGACGTGCTGCAGCAATACCAGCGCTGGTTCCGCTACATTCTGGTCGACGAGTATCAGGATACGAACGTTGCGCAGTACCTTTGGTTGCGGCTTCTGGCGGGCGGGCACAAGAATATCTGCTGTGTCGGCGATGACGACCAGTCGATCTATGGCTGGCGCGGGGCCGAGGTGGGCAACATCCTTCGGTTCGAAAAGGATTTCCCGGGTGCCCGGGTGATCCGGCTGGAGCAGAACTACCGCTCGACGCCGCATATCCTCGCCGCGGCCTCCGGCGTGATCGAGGGTAACCAGGGACGGCTGGGCAAGACGCTGTTCACCGATCTCTCCGAGGGCGAGAAGGTGCGCCTCATCGGCCATTGGGACGGTGAAGAAGAGGCGCGCTGGATCGGCGAAGAGATCGAGGCGATGCAGGGCGGAACGCGCGGCATGCGGCCGTTCTCCCTGAACGATATGGCCATTCTCGTCCGTGCTTCGCACCAGATGCGCGCGTTCGAGGACCGGTTCCTGACGATCGGGCTACCCTACCGCGTGATCGGCGGTCCTCGCTTTTACGAGCGGATGGAAATTCGGGACGCCATGGCCTATTTCCGCGTGTCGGTGTCGCCGGACGACGACCTGGCCTTCGAGCGGATCGTGAACACGCCGAAGCGTGGGCTGGGCGACAAGGCGCAGCAGAAGATTCAGGTGGCGGCGCGGTCGAATGGCGTGAACCTTGTCGAAGGGGCGCGCTTGTTGCTGGCAGCCAAGGAAATCGGCGGCAAGGGCGGGACGGAACTGGCGAAGCTGATCGACGGGATCGACCGCTGGCACGCTCTGGTGCGCGCGGGTGTGGATCATATCGAGACCGCCGAACAAATCCTCGAGGAATCGGGCTATACCGAGCACTGGCAGAATGACAAGACGCCGGAGGCGCCGGGTCGTCTGGAGAACCTGAAGGAGCTCGTCAAGGCTCTGGAATCCTTCGAGAATCTCCAGGGATTCCTCGAGCATGTCAGCCTGATCATGGACAATGAGAGCGAAGAGACCGAGGACAAGGTCTCGATCATGACGCTGCACGCGGCCAAGGGGCTGGAGTTTCCGGTCGTGTTCCTGCCGGGCTGGGAGGACGGGCTTTTCCCGTCGCAGCGCTCGATGGACGAAAGCGGGCTCAAGGGGCTCGAGGAAGAACGTCGCCTGGCCTATGTTGGGATCACGCGGGCCGAGGAACTGGCGACGATCAGTTTCGCTGCCAATCGCCGCGTCTATGGCCAGTGGCAGTCGCAACTCCCATCGCGTTTCATCGACGAACTGCCCG
Source organism: Silicimonas lutimaris (assembly GCF_047314965.1). NCBI lineage: Bacteria > Pseudomonadati > Pseudomonadota > Alphaproteobacteria > Rhodobacterales > Paracoccaceae > Silicimonas > Silicimonas lutimaris. The sequence continues at coordinate 14,870 of NZ_JBLBVK010000041.1, forward strand.
CCGATCACGTGGAGGTCCTGACCCCGCCCGGTCTGTACGGTGGCGGCTTCGGAGCGGCGGCCCCGGAGATGAGCGCCCCACGCTCGGACCTGCACGACAAGGCGAGCCGCGCGGATGTCTACAATTCGCCGGGATGGAAACGTCTTCAGACCCGAGCGCAGGGCCGGGGCATGTCTCAGCCCTCGGAGGCGCGCAACGTGGTGATCGACCTCGATGCGGTGTCGGCGTTCACGGTCGGCGACCGCGTGTTCCACCAGAAGTTCGGCTATGGCGAAATCACCGGCATCGAGGGCGACAAGCTGGATATCGCCTTCGACAAGGCCGGCGAGAAGAAGGTGGTGGCGAAATTCATTACCGCGGCCGAAAGCGCGGGCGACGTGCCGTTCTGAACCCGAGTCGGGGGCTCTGCCCCCGGACCCCCGAAGTATTTTAACCAAGCGGAAAGACAATTTGTCTTAGATTGTCCCGGCGGTACAGGCGGAAGCGCCGATGACCACCCAAGGGGAAGGCATGGTCTTCCCGGAGAGGGCGTCCCCGGATGCTCTCTCCGTCTTTCCTCTTGGCTCAAATACTTCGGGGAGCGCGAGGGGCTGGCCCCTCGCTCCCGAGGCTCGAGTCAATCGGCCCAGTTTCCGCCCCGGAACACCGCAACGCGTTCCTCCGATAGAGTGATGCCGTCGATCTCGGTGTCGGCGGCGCCGATCATCCAGTCGACATGGATCAGGCTTGAGTTGCCGCCGCGTGCGGCGATGTCGACGTCCGAGAGGCCGGCGGTGTCGCGCAGGCAGTCTTTGTAGCATTGCCCGAGCGCTATGTGGCAGGCGGCGTTTTCGTCGAAGAGGGTGTTGTAGAACAGGACGCCGGACTCGGAGATAGGCGAGGCATGTGGGACAAGCGCGACCTCGCCGATCCGGCGCGCGCCTTCGTCGGTTTCGATCAGCTTGAGGAAGACCTCCTCGCCACGATCGGCCTTGGCGCGGGTAATTTTCCCGGCTTCAAAGGTGACCTCGATTCCGTCGATCAGCGTGCCCTGGTGGGCGAGCGGTTTGGAGGCGCGCACGGTGCCTTCGACGCGGTCCTTGTGCGGCGTGGTGAAGACTTCTTCGGTCGGAATGTTCGGATTGCAGGTGATGCCGTTCTTTGCCTCGGCAGCGCCGCCTTGCCAGAGGTGACCATCGGCGAGGCCGACCGTCAGGTCCGTGTTGGAGGAGCGGAAGTGCAGGGCCGCGAAATCGTGTTCGTTCAGCCAGTCGCGCCGCGCCGCCAGTTCCGTATTGTGCTCAGCCCAGGCGGCGACGGGATCGGCACGGTCGACGCGCGAGGCGGCGAATATGGTGTCGGCCAGAGCGGCCTGGGCCGCGTCCGGGTCGAGGTCAGGGAAAACCTGCCGTGCCCACGCGCGGCCGGGATAGGCGGCGATGGACCAGTTTATTTCGAACCCGGATATCTTGGCGAGCGCGGGTTTGTAGGCCGCAGCATTGGCCTTGGCGGCTTCGGCCACTTTGGCGGGATCCATGTCGGACAGCGCCATCGGATTGTCGGCGGCGATATGGAGGCGCGCCGCGTTGCCTTCGTAAGCCTTGGCCATGCCTTCGAAGAGCCAGCCTGGAGCATGGCTGAAAGTGCCGTCATGGCCATGGAGGTAGCGTGCGCGTGTGATCTCTTCGTCCGACAGGATGGGCGCGACAACCCCCGCGCCTGCGCGGTAGGCCGCCGCCGCGACGCGCCGCACGAGGGGCAGCGCTTCGGCGGAGGCCGTGAGAACGAGATCCTGTCCCGGTGCGAGGTTCAGACCCGTGCCGACGATTACATCGGCCAGCTTGTCGAGAATCGCGGTGTCGAAGGGAAGGGCGGTATCGTTCATCGGTGTCTCCTGGTTCCTGATCGCAATGTCAGGCCGACGAGGGAGAAGGACAAGGGGTTAAGCGGAACTGCGGCCGACGTCTTGAGTGGCATCAGCGGGTTTCCCGAAAGAAAAGACGCGCCCCGAGAGGCGCGTCTTTTTCGATTGGGCTGAACCCGAAGGGATCAGGCCGCTTCGCGGGCCTGCGCTTCAGCCGCATGGCGCCGTTCGCTCTCTTCGCGCGACAGTGCCACGGAGGTGCGCACGCCCTTGGAGACGAACTCCATCAGGCCTTTGACCACACGCTCGTTCGGGTCGATACCGGCGCAGGAAAGCACTTCGCGTCCATCGCGAGAGCGCGCCCAGCGTGCGATTTGCTCGGGACCGTTCCCATATTTCTTGTCGTCGGCGATGGCATCGTCGAGCGCAGCCAGTACGACTGCCGCAAAGAGTTTACGAGCGCGGTTGCCCTGCTCGTGATTGAATGCCGTGCCGTCCACAAAGTCTGCCATCTTCAACCTTTTTCTTGTTGCTTCTTACCGCGTTTTATGGCGTGGGGCCCCTTATGCAGGGTCCTGCACCACTTTTGTTTTTCTTTTTTGGAATAGCTGCTATGCGCTGTGCGCATGGCTAGCTCAATTCCTCCCAGGATTTTCGCCTTCTTGTCAGGGCGTTGTCGCTCGAATATAGGGACGCTCAGCTTTGAATCAACAAAAACATGCGGGTGACGCACATGCCCAAGATAAACGGGAACGAGATTCGGCCCGGTAATGTCCTTGAACACAACGGCGGTTTGTGGGCTGCCGTGAAGGTCGATCACGTCAAGCCCGGCAAAGGCGGCGCCTTTGCCCAGGTGGAAATGCGCAATCTGCGCAACGGCTCCAAGCTGAACGAGCGGTTTCGCTCGGCCGACAAGGTCGAACGTGTCCGACTGGAGCAGAAGGATCAGCAGTTCCTGTACGAGAACGACGGGATGCTCGTCTTCATGGACAGCGAGACTTATGAGCAGATCGAACTTCCGGCCGAGATCCTTGGAGACCGGCGTCCGTTCCTGCAGGACGGAATGACGATCCATATCGAATACTACAACGACGAGGCGCTGAACGCGACGCTGCCGCAGAAGGTGACCTGCAAGGTCGTCGAGACCGAGCCGGTGGTGAAGGGTCAGACCGCCGCCAACAGCTTCAAGCCCGCGATCCTGGACAATGGCGTCCGCGTGATGATCCCGCCCTTCGTGGGGCCGGATGAGGATATCGTGGTCAATACCGAGACCATGGAATATTCCGAGCGCGCCTGACCGGGTTTTCGTTCGTTCGATCCCGGTTGTCGGGACGCAACAATCAGCCCCCTGCCGGCAGGCCGGGGGCTTTTTGATTCTTCCGCATTCGGCGTGCTGAGATCGGGTGCAGAGCCGGAATTGGCCACGGTCCCGCAGGACGCATGGCAGGTATACCCAAGAATACCGTGATTTCCTGAGGTTTTCGCGCTAGGTGGCACATGCGAACGAAAAAATCAGGAAATCGAGGTGACATGGAACGTGCCCTTTCGGCCGTGTTCGGCGGTGTTTTGTCAGGTAATCAGACAGGCGACGGGCTGAGTTCGGCGCAGCTGCGGGTGGAACTGCTGTCCGGTTTGACGGTGGCGCTGGCATTGGTGCCGGAGGCGGTGGCCTTTGCCTTCGTGGCCGGTGTACATCCGCTGGTCGGCCTCTACGCCGCGTTCATCGTCGGCCTGATCACCGCACTGATCGGCGGGCGTCCGGGCATGATCTCGGGTGCGACGGGGGCCCTCGCCGTGGTCATGGTCAGCCTCGTGGCCCAGCACGGGGTCGAGTACCTATTCGCCACGGTCGTTCTGATGGGGATCATCCAGATCGCGGCTGGTGTCTTCAAATTCGGCAAGTTCATCCGTTTGGTGCCGCATCCCGTAATGCTGGGTTTCGTCAATGGGCTGGCCATCGTGATCTTCCTGGCGCAGCTGACCCAGTTCAAGGTGCCGGGCACCATGGAGGTGACGGGCCACGGCATGGGCGGCGGCGAGTGGCTTGGCGGCACGGCCTTGTACCTGATGCTGGGCCTGGTCGCCCTGACCATGGCGATCATCTGGGTCATGCCCAAGATCACCTCTGCGGTTCCGGCCCCGCTGGCCGGGATCGGCATCGTCGCGCTGATCGTCATCGGGTTGGGTCTTGATGTACCGCGTGTGGGCGACATGGCCTCGATCGAGGGCGGGTTGCCGGGGTTCCATATCCCCATGGTGCCGCTGACGCTGGAGACCTTCGAGATCATTCTGCCCTATGCCGTGATCCTGGCGGCGATCGGCCTGATCGAGAGCCTGCTGACCTTGAACCTTGTCGGTGACATCACCGGGAAGCGGGGCGGGGCAAGCCAGGAATGCGTGGCGCAGGGCGTGGCCAATACCGTGACCGGCTTTTTCGGAGGCATGGGCGGCTGCGCGATGATCGGCCAGTCGATGATCAACGTGAAATCGGGCGGCCGCACGCGGATCGCAGGCATTGCCGCAGCGCTGTTCCTGCTGGTGTTCATCCTGTTTGCCAGCCCGATCATCGAGACGATCCCGCTGGCGGCGCTTGTGGGCGTGATGTTCATGGTGGTGATCGGAACATTCGCGTGGAACTCGCTGATGATCCTGCGGAAAGTGCCGTTGACCGATGCCTTCGTGATCCTGTTGGTGACGGCGGTCACCGTGGCCTATGACCTTGCCACCGCGGTGGTGGTCGGCGTGATCGTCTCGGCTCTGGCCTATGCCTGGAACAACGCAACGCGCATCCGGGCCAAGAGCTACGAGACACCGGAAGGGGCCAAGATCTACCAGGTGCAGGGGCCGCTGTTCTTCGGGTCGGCGGACGGGTTCTCTGAACTTTTCGACGTGGAGGCTGACCCGTCGCTTGTTGTGGTGGACTTTGCCGACAGCCGGGTGGTCGACCAGTCGGCCCTGACCGCGATCGAGGCGATGGCGGCAAAATACGAAGCGGCTGGAAAGGCACTGCAACTTCGGCATCTCAGCCGGGATTGCCACACGCTTCTGACCAAGGCCGGTCAACTCATGGTCGATTCGGACGACGACCCCGATTATCAGCTGGCCGTGGACTACGGTGTTCGGACCGGCCAATTGGGTGCAGGGCACTGACGAAAGAAAAAGGCGGCCTGTCGGGCCGCCTCCCACGTTGCCGGATCAGTTGAGATAGGGGTTCGGATCGACGCTCTCGAAGCCCTCGCGAACCTCAAAATGGAGGAACGGCGGGTTCGCGGCGCGGACAACCGCGATTTTCTGGCCGCGCTTGACGCTGTCGCCTTTCTTGACGGCGATCTGGTCTACGCCTGCATAGACGGTCAGTAGATTTCCGTCGTGGCGCACGACGAGGATCGGAACCTGATCGGTGTCGCGTGTGATGGCGGCAACCGTTCCGTCGTCGGCAGCGACAACCGCGGTACCCGCGCTGGCCGAGATGCCGATGCCTTCGTTCTTGCCCTTCTGATAAGTGCGGATGATGCGGCCCTGTACCGGCATGCGCAGGCGCGAGGTGTCGGAGGCCTTGGTCTGCTTTTCCTGAAGAGGTTCTGCCTTGGGTGTGGGTGCTGCGGCCTGCCTGTCCTGCTCGGGAAGGGGCTGCGCTGCCGAAGGTGGAACGGGGGTTGCCGAGCCAACGCCCGGAGCCTCGACCGAATCCAGCGCGGCGACCTCGACATCCGACTGTGGCGCGGAGGTCGGGATCAGGAGGAATTGTCCCTCGCGAAGCTCGAGGTTCGGTCCCAACCCGTTCCATTCGGCCAGTGCAGCGACGGGCACGTTGTAAAGACGCGCGATGGAGAAGGCCGTTTCGCCCGATGCGACGCGGTGGCGGGTTGGTTGCTGGCCCGATGGCAGGCCCGGACCGCCGTCGGCGCGGTCGATTGCGGCACCTGCAATTGTCGCCAAATCGACATTCCCGCCGGAGAGCGTTCCCGTGCCGGGTTCCGCGACACGGCTGGGCAGGGCGATGATCTCGCCGTCGCGCAGCGGGGTGTTCTGGGGAATGGCGTTATAGCGCGCGAGCGCGACCGGATCGGTGCCGATGCGGGAGGCAACGGTGGAAATGGTGTCGCCGCGCCGCGCGATGGCCACCTGGTATTCCGGGTAGGAGATCACTCCGCGTTCGTCCGGGACCGGTCGCGCGGAGGTGGCGTTCCTGACAGCCTCGGATGTGTCGAAGCCGCCGGCGCCGCCCCGAAGGTCAAAATCGAAGCCGCCGAGACCGCCGCAGGCGCCGAGCGCCAGCATGGATGCGCCCATCACGGCCAGTCGAAAAGGAAATGCCTTGGTCGTCATTGCTCTATCCTCACCGCTTACCGGCCCTCTTTCCGGGACCGTTTAGCTGAAATATCTTGGGCCCGTCAGTCCTGACCCATCCCCTCGACGAGGGGTACGAAACGCACCGGCCGCAACTCTTCGTAGTCGTATCCCGTCTCGGTCCGCGTGACCTTGATCAGCGTTTGCACGTGATCCGACTGTCCCACCGGCACAACCATGATACCGCCAGTTTTCAGCTCTGCCAACAAGGGTCCGGGCGGATCCTCGGCGGCGGCTGTCACAAGGATGCGGTCGAAGGGCGCCTGCTCGGGCAGGCCGCGCGATCCGTCGGCCGGAAAGGCCGTGATGTTGGTCAGGCCTAGCCTGTCGAACACCGCCTGCGCTTCGGCCACCAGCCGCTTGTGGCGGTCGACGGTATAAACCCGGCGGGCAAGGTGGCTGAGCACGGCGGCCTGGTAGCCCGAACCGGTGCCGACCTCGAGCACCTTGTCGCGGGGCTGTACGTTCAGCGCCTGGGTCATGAGGCCGACGACGGAGGGCTGGCTGATGGTCTGGCCGCAGGCGATGGGCAGCGGCATGTCCTCGTAGGCACGCTCGGAGAACAGACCTTTCACGAAGGCGCCCCGGTCCACTCTTTCCATCGCCTCAAGTACGCGCTTGTCCATCACGCCGCGTTGGCGCAGCGCGAAGAGGAAAGCCATCTGACGCTCCGCGGCGTCGGTCATTCAAGGCGCTCCCTCAGGCTGTCGATCAGGTCGTGCGCGGTCAGATCGGCGCGTAGAGGCGTCACGGAGATATAGCCTTCGATATTGGCGGTCACGTCGCTGCCGGGTCCGGCAGGAACGTGCTGCGGTCCGCCGTGAACCCACATGAACAGTCTGCCAGAGGGTGATATATGCGGCTCGACCGAGTGCCGCGTGTCGGGCCGCACTCCCTGAGTGGCGACTTTCAGCCCCTTCACGTCGCTGCCCGGGATCGGTGGAAAATTCACGTTGTAGAACGTCCGGTACCCGCCTTCTTCCCAGTGTCCGTGGCGAAGAAGTCTGCGCACGGTATCGATGCCGTGCTCTGCGGCGGCTTCGAAGGGATTGTCGAGATCGATGTTTTCCGGGCCGAAGAACTGGCTGAGGGCGATCGCGGGAATGCCCTGAAGGGCGGCCTCGATCGCTGCGCCTATGGTGCCGGAGTAGAGCACGTTCTCGGCGGCGTTGTTCCCCCGGTTCACACCGGACAGTACCAGATCGGGCGGTGCATCCTTCATCACCTGGTAGATGCCGGCCAGGACGCAGTCTGCGGGCGAGCCCTCGGCTGCGAAGCGGCGCTCTCCGAATTGCGAGAGCATCGTCGGATGGGTGTAGCTGATGCAGTGGCCGACGCCCGACTGCTCGAAGGCGGGCGCGACGATCCAGACCTCTCCTTCGGTCCCGGCGATCTCTCTGGCGATATCCTCGAGTACGCGGAGGCCCGGCGCGTTTATGCCGTCGTCGTTGGTTATGAGAATGCGCATGTCCGGCCCCGTTTTTCCTTATGCTCCTGATTAGGGGAGGGGCGCGGAAGGGGCAAGGTCACGCCGCGGGTATTTGATGCGTCAGGCCGTTCAGAGGGCGTCGAGCAGCGTCTTTGCCGCTTCGGCGGGCGACGTCAGCGCATTCCGGTCTTCGCCGGGGAAGAAGCGGGCGCGGGTGGCCGTGGGCATGGGCGGAGGCGTCAGAATGCGGACGCTGGGGCCGTTCCGCTCGGTCTCTGCCTGCCAGCTGCGGGCCAGCGCCATTTGCGCGGCCTTTGATGCGCCATAGGCGCCGAAGAATTTTTCGCCGGCTCGCGGGTCGTCGAAGAAAAGAGCCTGTCCGGCATCGGCGGCGTCCAGCAGTGGCGCGACCATCTGGATCAGCGTGGCGGTGGCCGTTACGTTGATGTCCATCGACTTGACGAGGTCCTTGGCGTCGATGTGGTTCGCCGGCGCCAGGGGAGCGGCGTGGATCGCCGTATGCGCCCAGAGGTCGACATGGCCCCAACGGTCGTAGATGCCCCTGCAAAGCTGCGCCATCGCGTCGGGCTTGGTGATGTCCATGGGCGCGAGGGTCGCAGCGCCGCCGGAGGCCTGAATCCGGTCGTCGAGTTCTTCCAGGGCACCAACCGTCTTGGCGACGGCCACGATGTGGTGCGTGGCAGCGAGCTGCTCGGCCAGTGCGGCGCCAAGGCCGCGGGAGGCGCCGGTTATCAGGGCGATCTTTGTCATGACGCTGCTCTTGGCCGGGAGTGGCGGCGGGGTCAAGGGGGGTATAGGCTTGCGTCAAAGACGGAGGAAGCGGATGAGCAGCGAGTTGCGCGAGGGAGAGGTGGCGGTCGATACGGGTCCGGCGGAGGACGCGGCGTTGCGCTTTGTCGGCGTGATCCGGACGCCCTACGCCAACCGCGACATGTGCCCGCGCCAGGGAGATGCGGAGCATGGCCCTGTCTGCCGGATCGAGGTGAAGCCCGAGTGGGAAGAGGCATTGGACGGCATCGAAAAATACGACGTGATCGAGGTGCTGTACTGGCTGGACCAGAGCCGTCGCGACCTCGTGCGCCAGAGCCCGAAGTCGAATGGCAGGACGTTCGGCACCTTCGCGCTGCGCTCGCCGGTGCGGCCAAACCCGATCGGGCTGAGCCGGGTGCGACTGCTGGCCCGTCATGGCAATGTGCTGGAGGTTCGCGGGCTCGATTGCCTCGACGGCACCCCGCTCCTCGACCTCAAGCCGGACCGCTGCTCCTTTACGGTGCAGGCCCCGCCGAAGGGTGCGTGAGGACTTCCCATGACGCTGCATCGGCGCTAGCCTGTTTGCGGGAGGAAATCGGCGTTTGAACAGGGACTTCGCGTTTGACCTGAAAGAGGCCAGCGGGGCGCTTGGCGATCTTGGCACGCTGCTGCCGTTGATTGTCGCCGCCGTCGCGCTGGGCGGGCTTGCGCCTGTGCCGGTGCTTTTGGGCTTTGCGGCCTTCTACATCATGACGGCACTGGTCTATCGCCTGCCGGTTCCGGTGCAGCCGATGAAGGCGATCGTCGCGGTCATGCTGGTCTCGCAGGTGCCTCTTGCCTCCGTCGCGATGTCGGGTGTGGTGATTGGCGCCGTTCTGCTGGTTCTCGGCGCGTCGGGCTGGATCGACCGCCTCCTTCGGCTGGTGCCGCAATCCGTGGTGTCGGGGCTTCAGATGGGGCTGGGGCTGATGCTGGGTCTCGTGGCACTGGACATGATGGCGGCAACGCCCTTGCTGGGGGCATTCGCGCTTTTGCTGTTGCTTGGACTGATCGGTATCGGCTTGCCGGCCGCTCTGGTTTTTGTCGTTCTGGCGGTACCCGCCGGTCTCTGGTTCGGCTTGCCCGGTGTCGAGATGACGGCACCCGATGCGGCTTCGGGCGGGGATAGTTTCGCCATTGCGCTGGGCAGTCTGGCGCTTCCTCAGTTGTCGCTGACTTTGACGAACGCGATCCTTCTCACCACGTTCGTGATGCAGGATGCCTACGGAGAACGGGCATCGCGGGTAACCCCGCGCAAGCTGGCCATCACGACCGGTATCGCGAACCTGTGTCTGGCGCCTTTGGGCGCGCTGCCGATGTGCCATGGTGCCGGCGGCGCGGCGGCGCACCGGAAGTTCGGGGCGCGCACCGGCGGAGCGCCGCTGATGCTGGGTCTGGCGCTTGGAGCATTGGCCGTTCTGCCTGAAGGATTTGCCGTTCTGGCGATGATCCCTGCCGTTGCATTGGGCGCGCTTCTGCTGGTGGCCTCCGCCGACCTTGCTCTGTCCAAACGCCTGTTTGACGCCGTGCCGTCCTGCCGGCCGGTGATCGCCGTGACGGCGCTTGGGGTGGTCCTTTGGAATCCCCTTGCCGCCCTTGTCATTGGCACCCTGGCCGAGATGATCCGCAAAGCGGTGGTCCGCCGCGTTTTCGCGGCGCGCCGCGGCTAGAGCCGTCGGCCCTCTACCACCCACATCGTCTCGGGAAAGCTCCACGGCAGCGTCAGGCCATGGGTCATCAGATAGGCGCCGCTGACCCGGATCGAGCGGTATTTTAGCGCGGGCGTTCCACGGGACAGGCGTCCGACGTCTTCGCGGTTCTTCAATTCGATCTCGTACATCGCCTCGGGGCTGACGCGGGTCAGTCGAAGCGGGCGCGGCGAGATTTGCTCCGAGGTTGCGGCCTTGCCAGCAAAGACCACGAATTTCGCTCCGTCCGATGCGAGGTGCTGCTCAGCGATCACCGCCGGGTCCGGACTGTCGAGGCGCAGGATATCGGCTCCGACCAGCCAGTTGCGGTTGGCCTTCCACCAGTGGGTCACCTGACGAAGAGCTTCCGCCTCTTCCGGGGTGAGTTCCCGCGGGTCCATCTCGAACCCCATATGGCGTTGCGCGGCGACCCAGGCGCGGAAGCGGATGTCGAGGACACGTCCGCTGGTGTGGCATTTCCGAGGGCCGACGTGGCTGCCGGTGACGGCCATGGGAAGGAAGATCGAGGCGTTGTGCTGCATGCGCAGACGTTCGAGCGCGTCGTTCGAATCCGACAGCCAGACACGGTGGGTGCGACTTAGAATGCCGAAATCAATCCGCCCGCCGCCAGAGGCGCAGCTTTCGATTTCGACACGCGGAAATGCCGCGCGTAGCCGGTCGAGCAACGCGTAGGTCCCGCGTGTCTGGGCGGCGTCGGGCATCGGTAGGACCCGGTTGTGATCCCACTTGATGTATTCGATGTCATGGGCTGACAGGATCGCGCCGATACGGTCGAAGAGATAGTCGCGCACCTCGGACTTCGACATGTCGAGAGCCTGCTGGTTACGGCCCGGTATCTGGTCTTCGGCTCCAAAGGCCCAGTCGGGATGCGCCCGGAACGTGTTGGAATTGGGATTGATCATCTCGGGTTCGAACCAGATGCCGAATGTCATACCCATGGATTTCACATGATCGATCAGGGGATCGAGCCCGTCGGGATATTTGCGCCGGTCGATTTCCCAGTCGGCAAGGGCGGCGGTGTCATCGTCGCGCTGCCCGAACCATCCGTCATCGAGTACGAAGCGTTCGGCCCCCAGTTCGGCGGCGCGGGTCGCGATTTCTTTCAGTTCGTCGACGTCGTGCCGGAAATAGACGGCTTCCCAGCAGTTGTAATGCACGGGCCGGGGGCGTTCCGGATTGGGCCAGGTCACGACCCGGTCGCGGAGATGGCGCTGGAAGGCAACGGCGCATCCGTTGAGCCCGTCGTTGGAGTAGACGGCAAAGAGCTTACCTGTTCTGAACGCGGTCTGGGGGGTGCTTTCGACCCTTGCCGCGTGTCCGAACTGGATCTGCCTGCGTCCGTCCGGCAGTTCTTCGGCGATCATGCGGTGGCCGCCGGACCAGCCGTAATGGAACGCATAGGCCTCGCCACGCGCATTCGTCGCGCCCCGGCAGGGAACGATCAGTCCGGGGAAGTGCTCATGCCCCGTCCGGCCGGTCCGGTTTTCGCGATAGCGGATGCCCGGCGTCCAAGGCGTTCGGTGCATCTGGAATTCTCCGCACCAGCGCCCGGCGAAGTCGATCATCTCGTCGGACAGTTGCGGGGCGGGGAACACCGGCGCGGACAGCCAGTGGAGGTGAACGGGGCGGGCGGCGAGAAGCTCAGCCTCGGCCTCGATCAGGTGGGTGGCGGGGTCGATCGAGAAGCGCGCTGTGTAGGTCAGCACCTCGCCCTGGTCGGTATAGGTGAGTGCCAGGCCGTTGTCTCGGCGGTCCACGCCGGAGAGGCAGAACTTCGGCAGGTAGGGCGTGCCATCGGTGTCGCCCAGGATAAGGCCGGGCTGGCCGGGAAAGGTTCGCGTTGCCTCGGGACAGATCGAAAGCTCGGGGTTGGTGTCCAGCATCCCGCCGGTCACATCGAGCGCGTGGGCTTCGTAGAGCGTTGTCAGATCTTCGTCATCGGGAAGCCGCGTGCCCCAGTAGAGCACTTCGGCCAGCCTGTCCTGGTCGGACCCGAGGACGAGGGTCTGACGACTGTCGTCCAGCCGCCAGCATTGGATCATTTCACGGCACCCAGTGTGAGCCCGGCGATGAAGTGTTTCTGCATCAGGAAAAACATCAGGACCGGGGGGATTGCGGCCATGAGCGAGGCGGCCGAGACGAGGTGCCAGTTATTGACGAACTGGCCGTTCAGCGCGCGCACGCCGGCGGTGATGGGTTTCGCGGTTTCACCCTGTGTAAGGACGTTGGCCCAGAAGAAGTCGTTCCAGACAAAGGTGAAGATAAGGACCGCAAGCGCCGCGATCGCGGGGCGCACGAGTGGCAGGACGACGTACCAGAAGATCTTCCACTCTGCGACGCCCTCGATTCGCGCGCTTTCGATCAGGTCGAACGGAAGGGCCTTGATGAAGTTTCGCATGAACAGCGTGCAGAACCCGGTCTGGAAGGCCGAATGGAAAAGAAACTGCCCCGCGATCGTATCGTAGAGGCCGGTCTGCACGGACATGTCCCTGACGGGGACCATCAGGATCTGGAAGGGGATGAAGTTGCCCGCGACGAAAAGGAAAAAGAGCGGCAGGGCGACCCGGAACCGGTAGATCGCAAGCGCATAGCCCGCGAGGCATGCCAGAGAAACGGAGATGAGGACCGTCGGTACGGTGATCATCACCGAGTTCAGCATGTAGGTCGCGGCCTGGGATTGGGTGAAGACGGCCGAGTAGTTTTCGAACACGCGAAATTCGGAAGGCCATCCGAAGATGTTGCCCGAGTTGATATCGGCGGCGCCGCGGATCGAGGTGACAAAGATCGCCAGAAGGGGCAGGAGCCAGATGAAGAGGGCCAATGGCAGGAACGCCTGATAACCGACCCGGACGGCAGCGCTGGATTTTTCGATAGGACGCGGGAACATCTCAGCGGCCTCCTTTTTCATCCTGGTACATCCTCCACAGGAAGTAGGAGATGTAGACCAGCATGATCATGAACAGAACCGTCGCGACCGCCGAGCCGTAGCCATAGCGCTCGCCGTATTCCGAGATTGCGACTTCATACATGTAGTAGGCCAGAACGTTGGTCGATCCGTATGGGCCGCCCTGGGTCATGATCGCGATCATGTCGAAGGACCGCAGCGCACCGATCACCGTGACGACCACGGCGATGAAAGTGGCGGGACGAAGCTGGGGCAGAACCACGTGCCAGAGCATCTTCCAGCCCTTCGCCCCGTCGAGCCGTGCGGCCTCGATCTGGTCTGCGGCGACGTTGTTCAGTCCGGTGAGGTAGAGGATCATGCAATATGCGATCTGGGGCCAAAGTCCCGCGAAGATGATTCCGTAGGTAGCGTACTCTGGGCTTGACAGGATGTCGGGCACGGGCCGGTCGCACTTGAATGTCGTATTGCCGAGGATGTTCGTCGTCTCCTCGCAGAAGATCGCCTGCCAGACACTGCCGACGACTCCGAAGTCGGGGTTGTAGAACCAGCCGAAGATCAGGCCGACGACGACCTGGGAGATGACGAAGGGGAAGAAGAACATCGACTTGTAGAACCGCATTCCCGTGACGGTCTGATTGAGGAACAAGGCGATGAACAACCCTGCCGGAACGGCCAGCATGTAGAGGACCAGCCAGAGCACGTTGTTCTTGAGTGATGTCCAGAAGTTCGGGTCGTTCCAGAGCTTCGTATAGTTCTCGAACCCGACCCATGTTGCAGTGGATGTTCCGTCGGCGCGATAAAGCCCGTTCCATTCGTAGAAACTGAGCGAAATCGATTCGAAAATCGGGAAGACGACGTAGACGCAGAAGAAGAGAAGCGCAGGTGCCAGGAAGAACCATGGCGCCACGGAAAGCTTGTTCCTCGTCAGCCAGGATTCGTTGTGGGATGTGTCGCTCATCGTCTCCTCCCCGAGAAAATGAAGGGTCCGCGGCGCTGTGGAGCGCCGCGGACTTTGGCCTGAGGCTTACTTGTAGACTTCGACCTGCACCTCATCGAGGCGCTGCAGAACTTCCATCTTGGTCGAGGTGTCCAGCATGAACTTCTGGAAGCCTTCCATGCCGGCTTTCGCCATCTCGGCCGGAGCATCCCGGTCGTAGAACTGGGCTATGCCGGTGGCCGAGTTCAGGAGCGCGAAACCTTCCTGGATGAACTTGTTGTCCGAGATCGAGGCTTTGGCGTTGATTGGCAGCTGGCCGATGGTCTCGTTCCATTCGGTCTGGACGTCGGGCCGCGCCACGAAGGCGAGCCACTTCTTGGCGTCCTCGACGTTCTTGGCGTTGGTCGGGATGAAGAAAGCGTCAGCGGGCGCTTCTTCGGCCAGAGGGACGTTCGCGTCGATCGTCGGGAACGGCATGAAGTCGATTTGGTCCTCGGTCAGGCCGGCGTTCTTGAAGCCGTCGACGGCGAAGTTGCCCATCACGTACATCGCGGCATCGCCGTTGGCGAAGGGAGCGATTGCATCCTGCCAGTCCATCGAGGCGTGGTTGTCGATCCAGCCGCACTCGTTGATCATGGTTTCCCAGTTGTCGAAGGTCTTCACGATGCGAGGATCGGTGTACTTGATCTCACCGGCGGTCAGCGCGTTGTGGACTTCGTAGCCGTTGGTGCGGAGGTTCAGGTAATCGAATACGCCTGCGGCCGGCCAGAGGAACTTGGTGCCGATGGCAAACGGAGTGACCCCGTTTTCCTTCATCTTGGCGCAGCCCGCCAGCATATCGTCCCAGGTCTTGAACTCTTCGAGCTCGAGGAGGTCGAACACGTCTTTCCGGTAGTAGACGCCCCACTGGTAGTAGGAATAGGGCACGCCCCAGATCTTGCCGTCGCGCGACATGGTCGCCTTGATCGCGGCGAGGTCCTCGTTGAAGCCGTTGGCTTCCCAGACGTCGTCCACGGGCTGGAAGAGGCCGGCATCCACGAAGGGCGCCATGCGGTTGCCGGGGTACCACGAGGTCACGTCGGGCGATTCGGCGGTCAGGAAGTTGCGGATGGCAGTCTTGTGCGCTTCGCGGTCGTTGTTGTTCACGATCACGTTGATGTCGGGGTTCTCGGCCGAGAACTTGGCGACAGCGGCGTCGAAGGCGGCCTTCGGGCCGGGGTTCAGGTCGTCGAAGTTGATGACGAGATCGCGAGCAAGCGCGCCAGACGCCATCAGGGCGCCCGCCGCAGTTGCGACCAGCGTCAGTTTGAATGTGCGGAACATGGTGTCCTCCCAGTTAGTCCCTTGGTGAGTCAAGTTCCACTATTTGGAACATCGTCTCAACTATTGAAACTATGCGGAAGTGACGATATGGTGTCAACACTTCTTTCCGCGGGGAGGGCGGATGTGAACATCGATGCCAGAAGTGACGGTACGGTAGGCAAGGCGCTTGATCTGCTCGATCTGGTGGCCCGATCACCTGTTCCGCTTCGCTTCTCGGATATCCAGCCCCAAAGCCCGCATCCCAAGGCCACACTGCACAGGCTGCTGCAAACGCTCGTCAGTCAGGGCATGCTGTCCTATGACCATGATGCGCATACATATTCCCTGGGCCTGAGACTGGTTCAGCTGGCCCACAAAGCATGGTCGCAGAGTTCGCTGGCTCCTCACGCGCGCCCCTTTGTCGATGCGCTGGCGCGCCGAACCGGAGAGACCATCCACCTTGCGCAGATGGTCTCCGGGCAGGTCCTTTACATCGACAAGCGCAACGCCCGCGACCCGGTCGAGATGTTCAGCCAGGCCGGGAAGGTCGGCCCCGGATACTGCACGGGAGTCGGCAAGGCGATTCTCGCTTTCCAGAGTGAGGCCGAGCGGTCTCTGGCCATCGCACAGCAGAGTTTCCACCGATATACCGAAAACACCCTCCCCGATGCCGCCGCACTGTCGGCCGAACTTGCCGAAATCCGTAAGGCGGGGATCTCGTTCGACCGCGAGGAGCATGAACCGGGCATCATTTGTATCGCGGCTCCCATTCTGTCGAGCCGCGACAACGTGCTGGGCGCCCTGTCGGTTACGACGACCACTGCCCGTCACTGCCTTGATGAATTGCTGGAATGGAAGCCGGCGCTGACCGATACCGCCGCGAAAATCGCGCAGGCCGCCGAGGCCTGGAGATTTCCGGCGCAGACGTCCTGAGAGAGGAAAAACGAATGACCGGAGTAACACTGGAAAAAGCCGTCAAGACATACGGCAACGTTCAGGTCATCCACGGGGTGGACTTGGAAATTGCCGATGGCGAGTTCTGCGTGTTCGTTGGTCCTTCGGGCTGCGGGAAGTCCACTCTTCTGCGGATGATAGCGGGGCTTGAAGAGACATCGGCCGGGAAGATCAGCATCGGAAGCCGGGATGTCACCCGCGTCGATCCGGCGGAACGCGGCGTTGCAATGGTGTTCCAGACCTACGCGCTTTATCCGCACATGACCGTTGAAGAGAATATGGGTTTCGGTCTTCGGATGAACGGCCATCCCAAGGACGAGATCAAGCGCAAGGTGGCCGAAGCCAGCCGCGTGCTGAAGCTAGACGATTATCTCAAGCGCAAGCCAGCTGCGCTGTCGGGCGGCCAGCGCCAGCGGGTCGCCATCGGTCGCGCGATCGTGCGAGGCCCCGAGGTATTTTTGTTCGACGAACCGCTGTCGAACCTCGATGCGGAACTTCGCGTGGACATGAGGGTTGAGATCGCGCGGCTTCACAATGAAATCGGCGCGACGATGATCTACGTCACCCATGACCAGGTCGAGGCGATGACGCTTGCCGACAAGATCGTGGTCCTGCGGGCAGGGCGCATCGAGCAGGTTGGCGCGCCGATGGAGCTTTACCGAAACCCGGACAACAAGTTCGTGGCCGGTTTCATTGGTTCGCCCTCGATGAACTTCCTGAAAGGCCGCGTGGTGGAAGGCGGTGTCGAGGTCGCCGGATTGGGTGGTGCGGTCATCGCGACTGGCGTTGCTCTTCCTGGCGCCGGCCGTGACGTCATCGTCGGGCTTCGTCCGCAAGACATTACGCTGTCGGCGGAGCCTTCGGCGCTGAAAGTGGACATCACGGAACAGCTGGGAGGCGTCGCTTACGAGTACCTGTCAACGCCGACAGGCGAGGCCTTCGTTGCGGAGAGCAAGGGAGATGACGCGATCGATTCCGGTACGGAGGTCAAGGTTCGCTTCGATCCGGCGCGGGTCATGTTCTTCGATGCCGAAACCGAAGCGCGGTTGCGTTAACCGGACGACTTGTTGCCCGGTGCCAGCTTGGGACGCAGCGGCTCTAGGATACCTTGTGCCGGCGGCGGACGCTTGCGGGGCGACCATTGATCGAGAGCCGGCTGTCATTGCGGTTCTTCTGCGCGACGATCCTGCCCTTGGAGATGACCGCCAGTCGATCCGGCCGCAACCGGACGGCTTCGATCGGATCGCCCGCGTCCAGAACGACCAGTGAGGCAGTCTTGCCTTCCGCGATCCCGTAACCATCGAGATGCATGATCGCCGCATTGTGCTGGGTCACCATGTCGAAGCAGCGCCGCATTTCCTCGGGCGAGGTCATCTGGGCGACGTGCAATCCCATGAACGCCACGTCCAGCATGTCGCCGGTGCCAAGACTGTACCAGGGATCGCGGACGCAATCCTGTCCCCATCCGACGGTGATCCCCATCGCCTGCATCTCTTTCACGCGCGTCAGGCCGCGCCGTTTGGGATAGGAGTCGTGCCGTCCCTGAAGGACGATGTTTATGAGCGGATTGGGGATCGCCGCGATCTCCGCTTCGGCAATGAGAGGCAGAAGCTTGGAGACATAGTAGTTGTCCATCGAATGCATCGAGGTCAGGTGCGATCCCGCAACCCGGCCCTGAAGCCCGAGGCGCTGGGTCTCGTAGGCGAGCGTCTCGATATGCCGGCTCATAGGGTCGTCGGTTTCGTCGCAATGCATGTCGACCGGCAGGCCGCGTTCCGCCGCGATCTCGCAAAGCGCGCGCACGGATGCACGGCCGTCCTCCATGGTGCGTTCGAAATGCGGGATGCCGCCCACGATATCGACACCCATGTCGAGTGCGCGGACGACGTTCGCGGCTCCGGTCGCCGTGCGCAGAAAACCGTCCTGCGGGAAGGCGACAAGCTGCAGGTCGAGATAGGGTTTCACGCGCTCGCGGACCTCGAGCATCGCGGTGACCGTATTCAGGTGGTCGGGTGTGGTGTCGACATGGGTACGGATCGCGAGAAGTCCCATCGAGACCGCCCAGTCGCAATAGTCGAGCGCACGGTTCACCATCTCGTCCACGGTAGCGATCTCGCGCAACTCCCCCCAGAGATCGATGCCTTCGAGCAGCGTACCGGATGCATTGATCCGAGGCGTGCCGTAACTGAGCGTCGCATCCATGTGAAAATGCGGATCGACGAAGGGCGGCGCGACAAGATCCCCCGCGGCGTCGATGGTGGTGCCGGCGGTCGAGCCGTCGAGCGTACCGATCGCGGCGATGGTGCCGCCCCGGATGCCGATATCGGCGATTGTTCCGTCCGGCAGGGTGCCGCCGGTCACGAGGATGTCGAATTCGGCCATCAGCGCTCTCCGCGATTGTAGGGGACCATCAGGGCTTCGGGCACCTGGGCGCGGCGGGACATGAGTACGAGCGCCAGGATCGAAAGGACGTAAGGCACCATGAGGAAGATCTGGTAGGGCACGACCGCGCCCAGCGGTGTCTGCTGCATGCGTATTTGCAGGGCGTCGAAGGCCGCGAAGAGAAGTGCCCCGATCAGGGCCTTTCCGGGTCGCCACGCACCGAATACGACGAGCGCAATGCAGATCCATCCGCGTCCGTTCACCATCTCGAAGAAGAATGACGAGAAGGCGGACATGGTGAGGAAGGCTCCGCCGACCGCCATGAGGCCAGAACCGACAACGACGGCGCCCATGCGGATGGCGGTCACCGAGAGGCCCTGAGCCTCGACCGCCGAGGGGTTTTCGCCAGCGGCCCGCAGCGCGAGACCGAGCGGCGTTCTGTAGAGTACCAGTGCGACGATGCCCGCCGTTGCAAGGGCGAGGTATGTCAGGGGCGTCTGGGAGAAGAGTGCTTCGCCAAGGAAAGGGAGGTCGGAGAGCACGGGGATCTCGACCGGCTGGAACGGTTCGATCCTGGGCGGGCTTGTGACTTCGGGCAGGGCAAGGCGGTAGGCGTAATATGCGGTGGACGTGGCCAAGAGTGTCACCCCAAGTCCGACCACGTGTTGCGACAGGCCGAAGGGCACCGTCAGCGTGGCGTGGAGGAAGCCGAACAGCATCCCCGAGATCATGGCGACCATAACGCCGGGCCAGAGCCCCAGCCCTGCATAGACCGCGATCCAGCCTGCAAAGGCGCCGAATACCATGATGCCCTCGATGCCGAGGTTGAGTACTCCCGCGCGCTCGCAAATGAGTTCACCCATCGTTGCGAAGATAAGAGGCGAGGCGATCCGCAGGACCGCGCCCCAGAAGCTGGCTGAAAGGAGTATTTCAAGGATTTCCATCGCTACCCCCTCACCACCCGGAAACGCGCGAGAAGGATCGCCAGCACCATGAACAGGAGAGCCGTCGCGAGCGAGATGTCCGCAATATAGGTTGGCACCTCCGCCGCGCGGCTCATGCTGTCGGCGCCGACGAAGATGCCTGCCACGAAAAGGGCCGAGACCACGACGCCCAAGGGATGCAGAAGCGCCAGCATCGCGACTATGATGCCGGTGTAGCCAAAGCCCGGCGAAAGATCGAGGGTCAGGTTCCCCTTGAGTCCTGCGACCTCGGAATAGCCGGCGAGCGCGGCGAGACCACCGGAAAGAAGCGCGGTTTTAAGGAGAACCCGGTTCACCGGGATACCAGCGAAGCGGGCCGCATCCGGGTTTTGCCCGACGGCGCGAATCTCGTAGCCCAGCGTCGTGCGAGTCTGGATGACCCAGACGGCAATGGCCGCGATTATCCCGAGAGCGAAGCCCCAGTGCAGTCTGAGGCCGTCGACGATCCGGGGCAGCCGCGCATCGCGGGGCAGGGCCTCGGATTTCGGCCAGCCCATGCCCATCGGATCCTTCAGTGCGCCTTCAAGCAGCATGGAGACGAAGAGCAGCATGATGAAGTTGAAGAGGAGCGTCGTCACGACTTCATCCACGCCAAGCCGGACCTTCAGGAACACGGGCCCCAGGAGGATCAGCGCGCCAGAGATCACGGCAAAGAGCGCCATGACCGGGATGGCGAGAGGGCCTGGAAGCCCGAGTTTCGTGCCGATCAGGACTGTCACGAGGGCGCCGGCGTACAGCTGCGCCTCGGCCCCAATGTTCCAGAGCTTGGCCCGGAACGCGACCGCGACGGCAAGTCCCGTGAAGATGAGAGGCGTTGCCCGGTTCAGGGTTTCGAGGACGGCGAATTTCGACCCTGCAGCGCCCTTGATGATAAGTCCAAGCGTGGCGAAGGGATCGGCGCCGGCAAGCATTGCGAGGAAAGATGCCACGCCGACCGTCGCCACGAGTGACGCGGCGGGCAGGCCGAGGGTTCGCAGGAGCGTCGGGCTGGAGACAGGTTCAAGCCGCATGGTCGAATCCCTGTCCGGCCATCCAGGCGCCAAGTTCGGCCGGGCTTTTCGTGCCGCGCGGGAAACCTGGCGAGATGCGGCCCTCGGACATCACATGCACCACGTCGGACAGCGCGAGTATTTCATCGAGATCCTCCGAGATCAGCAGGACGGCCGCTCCGGCGTCGCGCGCCTCGATCAGTCGTTCCTGCACGTAGGTCAGCGCACCGATATCCAGTCCCCGCACGGGCTGGTTTGCCAGGATGATGCGCGGGTTCGATTCCAGCACGCGACCGAGGATCAGCTTCTGCATGTTGCCCCCGGAGAGAAGCCGAATACGGGTCTCCGGGCCGGGGCAACGCACATCGTAGCGGGCAATGATGTCCTCTGCATGCCCACGCGCCTTGCGCCAGTCGATGAATCCCGTGCGGCTGAAAGGCGGCGCGGCATAGCTTTCCAGAACGGCGTTCTCCGTCAGCGAGAAATCGGCGATCGAGCCGAGCGCGTGGCGGTCTTCCGGTATCCGTCCTATCCCCGCATCGAGGGCTTTGCGCGGTGACCAATCCGCAGGGCGATTTCCGGAAACCAGCATCTCGCCCTGTTCCGGCTCGGTCAGGCCTCCGATCAGGTCGGCAAGCGCACCCTGGCCGTTGCCGGAAACACCGGCGATGCCGACGATCTGCCCTTCGCGCAAGACAAGGCTGGCGTCTTTCAGACCGGTCCGCCGGCCTTCGGACGGCGTCGACACATTGCGGATTTCAAGCAGGGCTTCGCCCGGGGTGCGGGTTTCGGCATGGGGCAACGCCACCTCGGCTCCGACCATCATCTCGGCAAGCCTGTGACGGTCGGTGTCCTTTGTGGCGACTTCACCAACCAGTTTTCCGTGGCGCAAAACGATGACGCGTTCGGAAATCGCGGTCACCTCGTGGAGTTTGTGCGAGATGAAGATGACCGAAAGCCCCCTGGCGACTGCCTTCCGCAGCGTCTGAAAAAGCGCTTCGCTTTCCTGAGGGGTCAGGACGGCGGTCGGTTCGTCCAGGATCAGAACCCGCGCGTCCCGGTAGAGCGCCTTCAGGATCTCGACGCGCTGGCGCTCGCCGACCGACAGTGTCTTGATCGGCGTGTCGAGATGGACGGTCAGCCCGAAGTCGCGTGACAGGGCCTCGACCCGTGCCCGCCCTTCGGCCTTCCCGAGACTTGCGCGCCAGAGCGGAACAGTTCCGAGCAGAATATTCTCGAGTGCGGTCATGTTTTCGGCGAGCGTGAAGTGCTGGTGCACCATGCCGACGCCTGCGGCCAGCGCAACGCCGGGCGCGCCGGGGGGAAGCGTTTCGCCCATCACCTCGACCGTGCCCGCGTCGGCGGTGTAGTGGCCGAACAGAATGTTCATCAGCGTGGTTTTGCCCGCGCCGTTTTCTCCAAGCAAAGCAAGAACTTCGCCCTTGTGCAGGGCGAAGCTGATGTCTTCGTTTGCCGTCAGCTGACCGAAACGCTTGGTGATTCCGGTCAGCCTCAGGACAACGTCCCGGGACGGGCGGTCTGTCATCAGGAAGAGGTCGGTTCTTCGTCGTTGACCGTGACCACGAAATCTCCGGACCGGATGGCGGCCTCGCGCTCTGCCACCAGATCGAGAGCCGCCTGAGGAACCTTGCCGTCGAAGGTGCCGAGCGGCGCGAGGGAGCACCCGCCTTCCTTCATGTAGCTGTAGAGACCGTAGTTTGCGGCCTGGAAGCTGCCATCGGCAACGCGCGATAGGGCCGCCTGCAGCGTGGGCTCGAAATGCCAGAGCGCCGAGGCAACGACCGTGTCGGGATAATCCGGTTGCGTGTCGATCACGTTGCCGATCGCGAGAATGCCGCGCTCCTGCGCTGCGTCCGAAACACCGAAGCGCTCGGCGTAGAGGAGGTCCGCGCCGTTTTCGATCATGGCGAAAGCTGTTTCCTTTGCCTTTGGCGGATCGAACCAGGAACCGATGAAGCTGACCTGGAAAGTTGCATCCGGTTTCATCTCGCGCACGCCTGCCATGAAGGCATGCATCAGGCGGTTGACCTCGGGGATCGGGAAGCCGCCGACCATGCCGATATTGCCGGTTTCAGTCATTGCGCCCGCTATGATGCCAGAAAGGTAGGAGGCATCCTGGATGTAGTTGTCGAACACGGACAGGTTCGGGTAGGCGGGGTCGTCGAGGAACGACGAGCCAAGCAGGAAGGCGGTCTCCGGGTAATCGAGCACCACTTCGCGGGCTTCCTGCTCTACACCGAAGATTTCACCGATGATCAGCTTCACGCCCTGCTCGGCATATTCCCGCATGACGCGGGGATAGTCGGTGTTCGCCGTGTTCTCGGAGAAGGTATAGGTGATCTGGCCCGCGGCCTTTGCCGCCTCGGCCGCGACGTGAATGCGGCTGACCCACTGCTGTTCGACCGGAACCGTGTAGATGCCGGCCACGCTGATCGCGTCCTGCGCCAGAAGACGGCCTGGCGTGATAAGGCCCGCTGCAGCTGCTGCGCTGCCTGCTCCGAGCAAAAGCTGGCGGCGATGCAGCGTCGAGGCGGTGATGAGTTTTCTCGTCATGGTTTCCCCCTGTTTCGACGTAATTTTTGGTTTCGTACTTCTCGACGGTTGGCCGCCGTTTAGACCAGCCCGACGCTGCCAACATCGGGCCGTTCGGAGTGGAATGATACAAAACTGTGCGTTGCTTCATGAAGCGTCTATTTCTGATGCACGTCAAGGACCGGCGTGCCGAAGCGATGCTGCTTCGTTCGTCTTCGAAGCCTGCCGGAACGTGCTTCCAGATCGGCAGAGAATGCTGCAAATCAGTACGCGGAACGCCTGACGTCACCAGTGGATGACACTCCAAATCGAAGATGACGCCGGGCTTGCAAATTTGCCCTGTCCCGGTGCCATATAGGTGTGTGCGCTTCGGCAGCACGGCTTGCGGGGGGAGGCGGGACCGGATGGGCGATAGCCGGAAGATTTCGTGTTTTGTGAACGGGAAGGCCACGGAGCTGGAAACGGATCCGAACGTACCCCTTTTGCATGTCCTCCGTGAAGCGCTTGGAATGAAGGCCACCCGTTTCGGCTGTGGCGAGGCGACCTGCGGTGCCTGCACCGTGATCGTCGATGGGCGTCCGGTCATGTCCTGCGACATGCCTGTCGGCCAGATCGACAACTGCCGGATCGAGACCGCGGACAGCCTTGCGGGGAACCCTACACATCCTCTGGTTTCGGCCTTTCTCGATCATCAGGCTGGACAGTGCGGATACTGTCTTCCGGGCATACTGATGACGGCGAAGGCATTACTGAGCGAAGAACCCACGGCGAACCGGGAGCGGATCGCCGCGGCTTTGGACGGTAACCTCTGCCGCTGCGGTGCTCATGCGCGAATACTGGATGCGATTGAGGATGCAGCGGCGCGGATGTCCGTTGAGGTCCGCGTATGAACGGCACTGTCCCGCCCCTGTTGGCCGACGCTCCATTGCTGAGCGACTGGGTCAGTGTTTCAGCCGACGGTCGCATCACCTTCATGTCCGGCCGCGTCGAGCTGGGGCAGGGAAATGCGACTGCTCTACTCATGATGGCGGCCGACGAGTTGGGTGTCGCGCCGCACGCCATCGAACTTGAGACGGCCCGTACGGACCGGACGCCGAACGAGGGCTTCACCGCAGGCAGCATGTCGATCACATTCGGCGGGCAGGCCTTGCGCTGGGCCGCCTCCGCTCTTCGTGTCAGCATCTTTTCGCAGGCTGCCGGGCGGCTTGGTCTGGAACCGGGTGATCTGAACCTGGTGGGGGGCAAACTTCTTGCGCGTGGTGAACCAAGCGGGCTTCGTCTGGCTGACATCGCCAAGCACGTGGACCTGTCGAGCGAGATTGCACCGCTGGCGCGTCCGAAAGCGGCGGATGAAAGGTGGGCAACCTTCCGGGACATTCCCCGCCCTGACCTGATCGAACGGCTGACCGGGGCCCCATTCGTGCATGACATGACCGCGCCGGACATGCTGCATGGCGCGCCGGTTCATCCGCCGGGCATGTATGCGCGACTTGTGGCTCTTGACCTCGGCGAACTTGAATCGCGTCCCGGTGTCGTGAAGGTCATCCGCGACGGATCTTTTGTCGGCATCATTGCGGATACACCGTTGGCGGCCGCGCGGGCTGCCGACTGGGCCAGGCGAACTGGTACCTGGGACGACGCCCGGGATGAGACGGGTGACCCTGTCGAGGTTATCAGGCAGTCGAGCGGAGGCGCGGAGACCGTTCTGGAAACGGGTGACGTCAACCGGAATATCGGAGAGTGGTTCGAAACGACTGTCTCTCGGCCCTACCTGTTTCATGGCTCCATCGGCCCGGCCGCGGCCGTGGCCGTCTGGGAGGCCGAGAGCGCGACGGTCTGGACCCACAGCCAAGGTGTGTTCCAGTTGCGCAAGGCCATTGCCGAGACATTGCGCAAGGAAGAAGACGATATCGTCGTCATCCATCGGCCCGGCGCCGGTTGCTACGGGCATAACGGCGCTGATGACGTTGCATTGGATGCGATCCTGATGGCGCGCGCGGTGCCCGGCAGGCAGGTCAAGGTGGTCTGGTCCCGGTATGACGAGTTTCATGCCGCGCCCATGGGGGCGGCTATGGCCACGACGGTTCGTGCCTTGCTCGGCCCCGACAATACACTGTCAGCCGTGGACGTGACGGTGAATTCCGCCCCGCACACCAATCGGCCGGGCATGAGCGGGTCGCCGAACCTGCGCGCCGCGGCCTACCTGTCGAACCCGATCATGCCTGCGCGATCGGCCGATCTTCCCCTGGCGCGCGGGGGAGGTGCCGACCGGAACGCGGTCCCTTCCTACAACGTGGGGGATGTCCGTGTGCGAAAGCGGCTGGTTCACGATCTGCCTTACAGATCCTCGTCGCTGCGCTCTCTCGGGGCGTATAACAACGTGGTCGCCAGCGAGACTTTGATGGACGACATCGCGCATGCGATCGGCGAGGATCCGTTGCAGTTCCGGCTGAAGCATGCGGATGACCCGCGCGCACGAGAGGTTCTCGAGCGCATCGATGCGGAGACGCGAACGGCCCGGTCCGGGGATCAGCCGGAGGGCGCCGGGTGGGGCCTGGGATACGCGCGCTACAAGGGAACAGCCGGATACTGCGCCGTGATGCTGCGCGTCGAGGTGGACGGAAACGTCCGAGTGACGCATGCCTATTCGGTCTGCGACGTCGGAGAAGCGGTTAGCCCGGACGGCGTGAAGAACCAGATCGAAGGGGGCATAATCCAATCGATCAGCTGGACCTTGAAGGAGGCCGTGCCCGTCGACGGTTTGACGACAACGGTCGAGTCCTGGCTGGACTATCCGATTCTGAAATTCAGCGAGATCCCGCGCTTGTCGGTGACGGTGATCGACAGGCCGGGGGAGACGCCGCTGGGAGCAGGCGAAATCTCGCAGGGGCCGGCCGGCGCGGCTGTGTCGAACGCCGTGCGCGCGGCGCTTGGGGTCAGGATCCGGCGTCTGCCGATCACTCGCGAGGCGATCATAGGCGCCGTCTCAGAGTAGGGGACTTCCCTGAAGGTTCTGCCTCAGTATGGATTCCTTGGCGTTCTGTCGGAGGACAGGGATTGCTGGCTGCGCTCGACCAGCAATTCGATCGCGTCGGCCAGGTGTTCGCGGTCGATATGGTGGTCGCCGCGGGCGACGCGGATCCGGTGCGCCTCGATCATGACGTCGGCATGGCGGCAGCCTTCGGGAGGCTCGAACCGGTAGGACGCGATTTCGATCAGCAGCCCCAATGGGTCCTGGAAATAAATCGAGTCCATGAAACCACGGTCCTTGGGGCCGGAATGCTTGATCCCGCGATCATCGAGCCGCTTTGCCACCTGCCAGAATGTGGCCTGGCTGACATTGAAGGCAATGTGATGAACGGCCCCCGGCTCGGTAGATGTCCGGCTGGAATCCGGTTTGCGATCTTCATTGGTGAAGATCGTGATCAGGCGTCCGTCGCCGGGATCGAAGTAGAGATGGCCTTCGTTCGGATTGTCGAGGTTGGGCTGATCGAAGATGAAGGGCATGCCAAGGAGCCCTTCCCAGAAGTCGATGGAAGTTTGCCGATCCGCCCCCACAAGTGTGATGTGATGGACGCCCTGCGCCTGGATCTTTCTGATATCGCTCATTGTCTCGTCACTCCCCTAAGTTGCCTGTTTCCGGCCCTCGCCGTTCCGCGCGTTCAAGAGCATTCCCCAAGGATCGGATCCTTGCCGGGCTCACCCCGTCGGCGCGTCCGGGCGAAGCAGGCCGTTCGATTTCAGGTCTTCCCATAGTGCAGGCGATACCTCTGCCGACGCGGCCTTTATGTTGCTTTCCATTTCCTCCGGGCTCTGACCGCCCGGGATGACCGAAAGAACCGAGGGATGGCACAAAGGGAACCGGAATGCCGCATCGACCATTCTGACACCGTGGCTTCGGCAGATCTCGTCGATCCGTTCGACCCGCCGCAGAATCTCCGGTGGTGCGGGTTCATAGTTGTAGAACGCGCCTTCGCGCGCGCCGGTTGCCAGGATACCCGAGTTATAGGGTCCGCCGATCACAATGCCGATGCCCCGGCTTTCGCAGAGTGGCAGGAAGCTGTCCAACGCTTCCTGTTCCAGAAGCGTGTATCGGCCTGCCAGCAGAAAGATGTCGAAGTCGCCGCGTTCGGCAAGCCACTGGCATGGCTCCCACATGTTGAGCCCGGCGCCGATGGCCTTGATAACCTTCTGGTCGCGCAGCTGGACCAGCGCCTTGTATCCGCCGCCCATGAACTGTTTCAGACGTTCGTCCAGGACGGCTTGCGACCCGGTCACCTGAAGGTCCAGATCGTGCGCGTAGAGAATGTCGATCCGATCCACCCCCAACCGTTCAAGGGAGAACTCGAGAGAGCGCATGACGCCGTCGTAGCTGTAGTCGTAGACCTCGACCCGTGCCGGGACGTCGAACCATTTTCCGAAGCCGTCGCGCTTGTCCGCGGCGACTGCGCGGAGAAGGCGTCCGACTTTCGACGAGAGGACATAGGAATCGCGGTCCTTGCCTTTCAGAAACGGGTTCAACCGGGTTTCGGACAGGCCAAGGCCATACAGCGGCGCAGTGTCGAAATATCGTATTCCGCTCTCCCAGGCGCGATCTTGGATGGCCCGCGCGTCCTTGTCGGGGATTGCGCGATAGAGATTGCCGAGGGGAGCGGTGCCGAAGCCGAGCTCGGTGAAGGCAAGTCTGCCGGTCCCAAGGCGGTCGAATGTTCGGACTGCCAAAGCCATGGTTCACCCCCACGAAGCGCCGACCTGTTTGCGGCCATGATTTTTGTCTGATCGTAGCCGCCAGCTGAGCGCGAGTCGATCCAATGGTGGCTGCCTTGTCCGGAGGCTTGGGATTACGTCGCAAAGAACAATTGACGACCGGTCAAATCACAGGTGCAATCAGGCGCAGGGGAGGCTGAGTCATGAAGGAAATCGCGTTTGCCCTGGATCTGGTCGATGATCCGGCAGGAATTTCGGAATACGTGGAGTGGCACAAGAAGGTCTGGCCCGAGATCATGCGCGGCATGGCGGGAACGGGCGTGCTTGCGCAGCACATCTACCTGATTGGCAACCGTCTGTTCATGGTTCTCGAGGTCGAAGACGATTTCGACTATACCCGCGATTTTGGCCGTTATCTGAAGGAAACGCCGCGCGCGGCCGAATGGGACACCATGATGCGCAAGCTCCAGCGCACGGTTCCCTGGGCAGCCGAGGGCGAGCTTTGGGCGCACATGGAGCGCGTCTATGATCTGAATGAACAGCTTGCCAAAGCCGGAGGAGACCCGCGCCCACTGCAATCGGCCGGTCCGATACTCGATACGCACCATCACCTGTGGAAGATAGAGCGCGGCGATTACTTCTGGATGTCGCCGGACCTTGACGTGCTCTATCGGGACTACATGCCCAAGGACCTTGAGCCATTTCTCCGGCAGGCTGGCGTATCGAAGACCATACTTGTCCAGGCGGCTGATACCGAAGCCGAGACGGAGTTCCTGCTGGAAATCGCCGAGAGCTGTGAGTGGGTGGCTGGCGTGTGCGGGTGGCTGGACATGGACAGCGACACGTTCCCGTCACGGCTGGATCGCTTCCGGAGGAATCCCTATTTCAAGTCGTTTCGCCCGATGCTGCAGGATCTGCCCGAGGATGACTGGATCCTGAAACCGAGGGTTCTGAAGAATCTTGCCTACGTGGCCGAGACTGGCACTGCCTTCGAAATTCTGACCCGGCCTCCGCAATTGCCTTATGCGGTCGAGGCGGTGAAGCGCACTCCGGGTCTGAAGGCAGTGGTCAACCATATCTCGAAGCCTTTCATCGCGACCGGTGGCATGGAGCCCTGGGCCAGCC
Organism: Silicimonas lutimaris; assembly: GCF_047314965.1. Taxonomy (NCBI): domain Bacteria; kingdom Pseudomonadati; phylum Pseudomonadota; class Alphaproteobacteria; order Rhodobacterales; family Paracoccaceae; genus Silicimonas; species Silicimonas lutimaris. The sequence goes on from NZ_JBLBVK010000041.1 coordinate 43,848, forward strand.
AGATGGCGCAATTCCGCGACTATCCGGACATTTACTGCAAGCTTTCCGGGCTTGTGACCGAGGCTGATCATGAAAACTGGCAGCCGGAGGATTTGCGACCTTATGTGGCGCATGTTCTAGACGTTTTTGGCATCGACCGGGTGATGTTCGGCTCGGACTGGCCTGTCGCCCTCCTTGCGGCCAGCAGTTACGGGGATGTGGTGAATGCCTTGCGTACGATAGTTGGGCCGATGCTTTCGGTCGATGGGCATCGCAAGCTGTTTCACGACAACGGGTCGCGCTTCTACGGGCTGTAGGAAAGAGGTTTGACGTGCTCGAACGGGATTATGATCTGCTGGGCGAAAGCGGAAAGCGGGCCGTGGAGATCGGATTGGCGGCCGCTGAATGGTATCACTCGGATATTCCACGCGAGGAGATGAAGGAACTCATGTCGCGGCGCGACGGTCCGGCGATCCGCGACTCGATCATCTATTATGGGGCGATGATTGTCCTTGCGGGCCTGACCATATGGCTCTGGCCGTCGCCATGGGCCTTCGTGCCATTCATGGGGTATGCGGTTCTTTACGGCAGCGCTTCGGACAGCCGCTGGCACGAGGCGGGGCACAGGACGGCGTTCAAGACGCGCTGGATGAACCGCGTTGTCTATCATATCGCCTGCTTCATGCTGTTCCGGAACCCGGTGATCTGGCGCTGGAGCCACTCGCGTCATCACACGGATACGATCATCGTTGGCCGTGACCCCGAGATCCAGACGATGCGGCCGCCCAAGATTCCGAGACTGGTTCCGATGTTCTTCGGGAAGCACCAGTTGGACGGGTTTATCAGCATGTTTCGCTATGCGTTTCACGGTCTGAACGAGGCTGAAAAATCATTCGTGCCGGAGCCTGAACAGCCCAAGGTGGCAGTGATCGCTCGGGTTTGGGTGGCAATATGTGCCGCTGTCGCGTTGACCGCGATGGCCACCCAATCGCTTCTTCCTTTCCTGCTGGTAGGTGTTGGTCCTTCGCTCTTCGGCTCGTGGCATTTTGTCATGACCGGATTGCTTCAACACACCGGCATGGCCGATAACGTGATCGATCATCGGCTGAACACGCGAACGGTCTACATGAACCCGATCAGCCGCTTCATCTATTGGAACATGAACTATCACGTGGAGCATCACATGTTTCCGATGGTGCCGTATCATGCGTTGCCGAGGCTGCATGAAAAGATCAAGCATGACCTTCCCGAGCCGAACCACTCGATTGCAGAGGGGCTGGCGGAGGTTGTCGGGGCGCTGAGAAAACAGCTGACCGATAAGGAATTCCGGATCGAGAAGGAGCTTCCGTCCACGGCGAGGCCATACCGGATGGACTATCATGCCGAGGCTCTGGGTTTGCCGGCGGAGTGAGCGGAATCGCTTCCCTCATTGACAGTTGGGCCCCGGCACGCCTTGTTTGCCGCCGAGCAAGGAGACTGCCATGCCAAAGGATATCCCCAACAGGCCTCGCTATGCGGCGCGTCTGAATGCGTTCAAGGCGTCCTTGCCGCCGGACGGGCGCGACACGCCAAGCCTGCTCGCTCTTGTCGCCGGTGTCGGAGGGATCGACGCGGCCGATCTGAACTACCCTGATCAGGTCTCGAGCGCGAACGAAGGCGAAGTGAGGCGCGCGCTCGACGCCCATGGCATTCACCTCAACGGTCTGGCGATGCGCTATTACGGAGAGCCGGCTTTCGCGATCGGCGCGTTCACGAATCCTGACCTGACCATCCGCCGGAAGGCCATCGATCAGACCCGCGAAGCAATCGACATCTGCGCGCGACTTGGTGCCGAGCAGTTGACGCTCTGGATGGGTCAAGACGGGTTCGATTATGCGTTCCAGGTCGATTATGCGCGCGCCTGGGACGATACGATCGCGGCCATGGCGGAGGCGGCAGACCACAACCCGGACATCGATATCGCGATAGAATACAAGCCGAACGAGCCACGCGCCTACGCGCTGATGCCCGATATCGGCACCACGCTTCTGGCGACAAAGGAGCTGAACCGCCCGAATGTCGGGGTCACTCTGGATTTCGCCCACGTTCTTTACGCTGATGAAATGCCGGCCCATGCCGCGCACCTCGTCGCGCGGCACTCCCGCATCATGGGCGTTCATCTGAACGACGGGTACGGCAAGAGGGACGACGGGCTGATGGTCGGCACCGTGCATCCGGTCGCGACCGTGGAGCTTTTCGTCGAACTCGATCGCATCGGGTATGACGGCGTGATCTATTTCGACACCTTCCCGGACCATTCTGGTCTGAGCCCGGTCGAGGAAGCGCGTACGAATGTCATGATCACAGACCGGCTGCGCGCGATTGCCAATACGCTGCGGGATGACAAGGATCTTGCGTCAGCCATCGCGCGGCAGGACGGGGCTGTCAGCCAGCGGATCGTGGCAAAGGCACTGTTCGGCGCATGACCGGAGAGAGGGTTCTCGTTCTGGGAGCGCTTCACCACGACGTGGTGGTGGACGCGCCACGACTGCCCGCCGTGGACGAAACCTTGCCGGGGACCGGCGTGGATTATCGGTTTGGCGGGAAAGGCGGCAACCAGGCGGTGGCGGCGGCCCGCATGGGTGCCGAGGTGTCCATGGCGGGCCGTGTGGGGCGTGACGAGGCGGCATTGGCAATCCTGTCGACTTTGGACGCTGTGGGCGTCGATCGTTCGTTGGTCCTGGAAACCGATGCTTCGACGGGAATGAGTGTGGCAATCACGCTGCCGTCCGGCGACTATGGTGCGGTGATCGTCTCGGGTGCAAATCTTGAGAACGACGGTGACGTTGCCTTTCAGGAAGCGCCGGCAACTGTACTGTTGCAGAACGAGATTCCCGAAGCCGCCAATCTTGCCCTGGTGCGGAAGCTACCGCCGGAGACGCGACTGATCGTCAACGCGGCTCCCGCTCGGCCTCTGTCGGACGAATTGGGCGCGCGAACCGATGTCCTGATCGTAAACCGGGTCGAGGCCGAGGGTATGACGTGCCTTGCCAACCCTGAGGATGCGGTTCGTGCACTCGCGGAAAAGGTTCGTGGTGCCGTCGTGTTGACGCGAGGAGCGGACGGTGCGCTGCTGGCGGAGGGCGGACAGGTAGCCGGTTATCCCACGGTGCCGGTGACAGTCGTGAGTACCCACGGCGCGGGGGACATGTTCACCGGTGCCCTCGCCGCACGGCTCACCGCAGGACATCGCCTGGACGATGCGCTGTCCTTTGCGCAAGCGGCTGCCGGACTTTATGTGTCTTTGCCCATTGCGCAGCGGGATCAGATTTCGGCCGCGGCGGTCGCGGGCTATCTCGCCTACTGATTTAGTCATTCGGATGCTTTCCAGGCCGATGGCTTCTGCGATAGGGTCGCGCCAGGGAGAAAGCTATGACACGATTTCAAGCGTTGTTTGGTGTGGCGAAGCCAGTCATTGGAATGGTCCATCTGGGCGCCTTGCCCGGATCGCCGCTTCACGACAAAGAAGCGGGTCTGGATGCATTGGTCGCGAACGCGAGCGCCGATCTGCAGGCTTTGCAAGCCGCCGGTTTCGATGCGGTGATGTTCGGGAACGAAAACGACCGGCCCTATGAATTTGACGTCGACAGGGCGTCGACAGCCACGATGGCCTACGTGATAGGCAAGCTTCGCGACGAGATCACCGTGCCGTTCGGTGTCAATGTTCTTTGGGATCCGATGTCGACCGTTGCGCTGGCCGCCGCGACCGGTGCCGGCTTCTGCCGCGAGATTTTCACGGGAACCTATGCTTCGGACATGGGGCCTTGGACACCGGATGCGGGCAAGGCCATGCGCTATCGCGACAGGTTGGGGCGATCCGATCTTGTTATGCTCTACAATGTTTCGGCTGAGTTTGCCGATAGCCTGGACCGGCGACCGCTTGCGGACCGGGCTCGATCTGCTGTGTTCTCCTCCATCCCCGATGCCGTTCTGGTCTCGGGGGCGATCACAGGCGAAGCTGCCCGAATGGAAGACCTCGAGGCGGTGAAGGCGGTCCTTCCGGGAACGCCCGTGATGGCGAATACCGGGGTCAAGCACGCGACGGTGGCGGAGGTTCTGAGGATTGCGGATGGTTGCATCGTGGGATCGGCGTTGAAGATTGACGGCGACACATGGAACGCGATCGATCCCGATCGCGCGAAGGATTTCATGGACAGGGCAAGGGCTGCCAGATGAACATCCGCGAGCTAGTGAGCGACCTGATGTCGGTACCCGGTCTGTCGGGCCATGAGGACAGGGTGCGTCGCCAGATCGCAAAGCACCTTTCACCGATTTCCACTGAGAGTGATCGCCTTGGCAATCTTTGGGCGACGTTCGAAGGTACGGGGCCCAGCGTCTTGCTGTTCACGCATATGGATCAGCTCGGTTTCATCGTCCGCAAGATCGAAGCCGATGGTTTCCTGCGCCTGGAACGCCTGGGCGGCGTGCCTGAACGCGCTCTGGCCAGCCAAGAGGTTCTTGTCTGCGTTGGAGAGGGGCGGGACGTGCGCGGCATCATCGCGAACAAGAGCCACCATGCGACGACACCCGATGAGAAGTACACGGTCGTCCGCTACCCGGACCTCTATGTCGACTGCGGGTTCGAGAGCAGTGACGAGGTCACTGCCGCCGGTATCCAGATCGGTACGCCTGTCGTTTACGCTCCCGGTTCCTCCGCGCTTGGGGCACATCGACTGACCGGTCCGGCGATTGACGATAGAGCGGGCTGCGCCGTTTTGATCGATGTCGCTCGCGCGCTCTCGCGGCGGGCGAATGGCCCGACCGTTCATGTGGCCTTCACGACGCTTGAAGAGTTCAACTTGCGTGGAGCGCAACCCTTGGCGCAGCGGTTGATGCCCGACATCGCGATCCAGGTCGATCTGATGCTTGCCACCGACACCCCGGACATGGGCGACCGGGGAGAGATGGTTCTGGGCGGCGGGCCAGGGATCAGCCTCTACAGTTTCCACGGGCGCGGCACGTTGAATGGTGTCATCCCGCATCCCGCCATGGTGGGTCTATTCGAAACGACTGCCGATGCGGAAGGGATCCGGCTTCAGCGCAGCGCACAGACCGGTGTGCTGACCGACCTGTCCTATGTCCAGCTTGTCGGAGAGGGTGTGGCATCCATCGATGTCGGCTTTCCCATGCGGTACTCGCACTCCTCGCAGGAAGTCGTCGATATCCGTGATCTCGACTCTTTGCGCGACCTCCTGGTCGCCGCCCTGTCCCGGATCGGACCGGACTTCAGCCTTTCACGAGATTGAACAACCGGAGGGGTTCATGGCCTATACGCTTGGGATCGATATCGGCACATTCGAGTCGAAAGGCGTTCTCGTCGACGTCGCGACGGGCGCGATCATCGCTCAGGCCGCGCATCCCCACGAGATGCTGGTGCCGCAACCCGGATGGGCCGAACACCGGCCAGAAGAAGATTGGTGGGGCGATACCGTCAGGATCATTCGCCGACTGCTGACGGAAAGCGGGGTCGATCCGGCCGGGATCGTGGCGGTGGCGACCTCGGCAATCGGGCCGTGCATGCTGCCGGTAGGCGCCGATGGCAAACCGTTGATGAACGGTGTGCTTTACGGAGTGGATACTCGGGCTGAGCGAGAGATCGCGGACCTGAATGCCGAGATCGGTGAAGCGGCTATCCTGGAGGTATGTGGCAATGCGCTGACCTCGCAATCGGTGGGGCCGAAGATCCTGTGGCTCAGGCGACGGCATCCCGAGATCTTCGCGCAGACGGCAAAGGTTCTGAGCTCGACGAGTTTCATTACACATCGTCTCACCGGTGAATACGTTATCGATCACTACACCGCCGCCAATTTTTCTCCGCTGTACGACGTTGGCAAACTGGATTGGACGGAGGGGCTGACCAAGGGCATCATTCCCTTGGATCGCTTGCCGAAACTGCTCTGGAGCACCGAGATCGCCGGACAGGTGACTGCGGCGGCAGCGGCGGAAACCGGACTAGCCGAAGGAACGCCCGTGACCTGCGGGACGATAGATGCGGCGGCTGAAGCCGTGAGCGTCGGTGTGCGCCGCCCGGGCGACATGATGATGATGTACGGCTCGACCATCTTCATCATCCAGGTGACAGAAGCGCCGGTCCGAGACTCGCGGCTCTGGTATGCGCCTTGGCTGGTGCCGGGACAGCATGCCTCTATGGCAGGCCTGGCAACGAGCGGAACGCTGACGCATTGGTTCCGCGACCAGTTCGCGCGGGAGCTTTCCCGCGAGGACGCCTTTCCGAAACTGGCCGAGGAGGCCGCCGCTTCGCGTCCAGGGGCGAACGGCTTGATCATGCTGCCTTATTTCTCGGGGGAGAGGACACCCATACACGATCCCAAGGCTAAGGGTGCGTTCTTCGGTCTGAACCTGACGCACACAAGGGGAGACATGTACCGCGCCCTGATTGAGGGCATTGCCATGGGAACGGCCCATGTGATCGAAACCTACCGTGATCTGAACGCAGCGCCAGACCGCATTCTGGCAGTGGGTGGCGGCACCAAGAATGCCTTGTGGCTGCAGGCGACATCGGATTTCGGCGGTGTACCCCAGATCGTGAGCGAAAAGACCGTGGGGGCCAGCTATGGCGATGCGCTGATCGCGGCGATCGCCGTCGGTGCAGCGGAACCGGAGGATATCGCTGTCTGGAACCCGGCGGTCGAGAGTATCGAGCCGGAACGCACGGCGGCGCATGAGAAACACTATGCCCTGTTTCGCCGGCTCTACGAGCAGACAAAGGACATTGCCGCCCAGTTGAGCGTGCCCGAATGAGCAATAACTTTGAAACGGCTTTGGGCGAGCTTGGCGCGGTTGCGGATCGCATCGACCCTCGCGAGATGCACGCCGCAATGGACATGATCGCCAATGCCCGGCGGATCGTGCTTTACGGCTGCGGGCGCGAGGGCTTGCAACTCCGGGGTTTCGCGATGCGGCTTCACCATCTGGGGTTGGACGTCGCCATGCAGGGCGACATGGCCACGCCTCCGGTCGGAACCGGGGATCTTCTGATCGTCTCGGCCGGACCCGGCGAGTTGGCCACTGTCACGGCGCTCATGCGTGTTGCCCGCAACGCGGGGGCGGACGTTGTGTTCCTGACCGCTGTACCTGAAACTCCCAGTGCGTCACTGGCCAACTGTGTGCTGACCATTCCTGCCCAGACCATGGCCAGTGATCAGGGCAAAGGGGTTACTTCGGTCCTTCCGATGGGTTCGGTTTTCGAGGGAGCCTTGTTCCTGCTGTTCGAGATCATGGTGCTTGGACTGCGCGATCGCCTTGCCGTCACGCCCGAGGCCATGCGTGCGCGCCACACGAACCTGGAGTGACGCCATGCGGTTCGAGATGATGCTGCCCTACCAAATCCGTGCCGCGATCGCCGCGAACACGCCGGTCGTGCTTCCGCTTGGTGTTCTGGAATACCACGGAGAGCATATGGCGGTGGGCATGGATACGCTGGCCGTAACACGCGTTCTGGACCGGTTGGAGCGCGAAATGGACCTCGTGATCCTTCCGCCATTCTACTACGGCGCAGCCAGTTATGCTGTGGAAGGTCCCGAGGGCACGGGCTCACTGCATGTCGATGCGGGCAAAATCGCGCCCTTCGCCGAGGAGATGTTCATGGGCCTCTTGCGTATCGGCTTCCGGAATATCCACGGCATTATCCATCACCAATCCGAGAACTTCATCGCGGGGATGCCCACGGATCTCGCTTTTCGGTTCGCGGGGCGGCAGGCGGTCTTCCGGTTCCTGGAAGCCGAGAGGGGGGAGGGCTGGTGGGGACGGAACGACATGCGCGATTACTATGCGCAGCACGAAACGGGCACTGATCCGTTCAACTGGATCAGGGTGCATCCGCTGATGACATCAGAAATCGTCGCAGAATATCCCTTCGATCATGCGGGCGTCGGAGAGACCTCGCTGATGATGGCTCTCGCACCCGAAGCGGTGGAAGCCGGGCGAATAGACGCGAACACGGGCTGGTATACTGAGACTGCGCGCGACGCCTCGGGGGAACTGGGCGAAAAGGGTGTAGCGATGATCCTCGATCATCTCCGCCGCGTGCTGGTCTAGAGCGGCGGAAGGTCGATGACGCCCTTCTTCAGCAGAAAGCATCCGTATGGTCCGCTGTCGGATGTGCGAATGACGCAGAAGGCACGCTTGGCAGCGTCGTAGAACGCGAAACGCTCAAGCGACTGCATGGTAACCGGTCGTCCTTCCGCCGCGTCGACAACGCCTTGCATCCGATCGAAGATCGGCATCCGCGCACCGGGGTTGCCGACCACCTCCATACGTGTGACCGGTGCTTCCACGAAGGTGTCGAGCGGCATCAAAGTAAGGATCGCCGCAGCCCCGGTGGGAATGTCGCAGCCGGCCATAACTATCAGACTTCCGTAGGTCGTCTCTTTGGCGATGGTGACGGCCGGATGGTTCACGTCGCAGATCAGAAGATCATCGCCATGCCCCATCAGCATCAGCGCATGGACGATCTCGGCGGAGAGACGCTGGTCTATGCCTTTCAGCATTACTTCACCGCACCGGCAGCCATGCCCTTGATGATGTAACGCTCCAGAACGACGCCGATGACGATCAGCGGCAGGATCGCAGCTGTCGACAGTGCAGCCATCGCCCACCAGTTGATCCCCTGGCTGCCGGTCTGGCTGGCGACCATGACGGGCAGGGTCTTGGCATCGGTAGAGGTCAGAAGGGCTGCGAAGAAATATTCGTTCCAGGTCAGCACAAGCGACAGGATGAAGGCTGCGACCATGCCTGGCAATGCGATCGGCAGGACGATGGTCAGGAACGCTCCCCAGATCGACAGGCCGTCAACGAGTGCAGCCTCTTCCAGTTCGACCGGGATCGACTGGAACTGGTCGCGCATGATCCAGATGACGATGGGAAGCACCGTCAGCGTGTAGAGCAGGATCAGCCCGATCCGCGTGTCCAGCAGATCGAGCGAGCGGTAGAGCACCAGGAAGGGCAGGGCCAGAACCACGGGCGGCAAGATCAGCTGGCTGAGGAAGAAGAACGAGATGTCGGGGTTTCGCATGAACCCGAACTTGTAGCGGAAGCGCGAGAGGCCGTAGGCGGCCGTCGTTCCGAGAATGACCGCAAGGAGTGAGGCGGAGACCGACGTGATCGCCGAATTCGTGAAGCGCTTCATGAATTCCTCGCGCACCGTCGATTCCTGCCCGATCAGGCGGGGTGACAGGCCAAGCGATTCCCAGCCCTTCCATGCGGGCTCGAAGTCGACAAAGGGAACCATGTGGCCCTGCATCACGTTTGGCGCCAGTTTGAAGCTGGTCGTGATGGTCCAATAGATCGGGAAGAGACAGACGATCGTCCAGAAGATCAGTATGCCGTAAATCGCGATCCGGCTGGCGTACCATTTGGCCGTGTGACCGTGATCGGTGGGATGGTCATGGAATATCTGCTCTGCCATCTCAGTACCTCGGGTTCATCCAGCGATCGACGAGTTTCATGAAGACGGTGATCGCAAGGACGATCAGCACCAGGTAGAACAGCGCCAGAAGCGTTCCGTAGCCCACGTTGGACCGATCCCGGTATTCGCGGAATATGAAACTGGTGACCGAGTCCGTTGCGCCGCCCGGACCGCCCGAGGTGACGTTGATGATGATATCGGCCAGCTTCAGCTTGAAGATGATGCGGATCAGGATCGCCGTCAGCGACACGGGCAGCATCAGGGGAAAGGTCACCTCCCAGAAGCCGCGCCAGCCACTGGCTCCGTCCACCTTTGCGGCTTCCTGAACTTCGCGCGGGATTGCCTGAAGGCCTGCCAGTAGCATGATCATCATGAAGGGAATGAACGTCCAGGCGTCCATCGCCATGATCATGAACCGCGCGATTTCCGGGTCTGAAAAGAAGGCGGGTCTGTCCCAGCCCAGCCAGCGGGCAAGGCGCGAGATCGGGCCGAACCTGATCTCCAGCATGGACTTTCCGACCATCCAGGACACTGCCACGGGCGACAACATCAAGGGCAACAGAAATGCGACGCGGAAGAACTTCCGCGCCTTGATCTGGCTGGACAGGATCAGCGCCAGGCCAAAGGCGATGGCGTATTCCACTAGGATCGCCAGCGTATACCAGACCATGTTTTTCAGGGCATTCCAGTAGAACGGGTCGGCCCACATCTGCCGGACGTTATCCAATCCGTTGAACTGCGGGCCATCAAAAGCCGAGAGGTTCCAGTTCGAGAACGCCAGTGTCAGGGCGAAGATCAGCGGGAAGATCACCATCGCGACGACGAAGAGCGTCGCGGGCAGTATGAAGAGCGTGCGTTTGCCCTGTTCGCCTTTCACGACGACCTGGGCGATGCAGAGGCAGGTTGCCCAGACCAGGTAGCCGTAGAGCGCCGGGCGCCAGTTTTCGAGTTCGACGCTGACGGTGCCGCGCGCGGCCAGAGCGCAAAAGGCGAAAGCGGCGACCATCGCCGCGAAGGAGCCCCAGATCAACGCTTTTCCAAGACGTTTCCGCGACTCGCTGATCGTGTCGTCGGTCACGACGTGAAGCAGGTCTCCAGCGCTCATCCTGTCTTTCTTCCCGGAAAAATGTGTGGGGTCCGGTGGGCAAGCCCACCGGAGGATCGCTGCGCCCGAGGGCGCGGCGACACCCTGTTAGAGGCCCAGAGAGGCCTTGTAGAGCTCGATCTGTTGCTCTCGGCCGATCTGGTCGGTGATGTTCTCCCAGGCCGCCGCAATCGCATCCGCGGTTTCCTGGGCCGAGCCGTACTGACCGGCAAAGCCCTTGGCCAGTTCGTCCTCGGCGACCGAGTAGTACTGGAAGATGCCCGGGATGCGGGGTTCAAGGGCCGCGTTCGGGTGGTTGTAGCTGTCCGCGTTCGAGCCGAGGTAGTCCTCGATGAAAGCGCGGTCATACCCAGCTTCTTCCCACTCGTCGTACTGGAAGTGGCTGTTCCGATAGGGCTGGAAGCCCGACGGATAAGCCGAGGCCCAAAGCGAGAGGTCCTTGCCGCCGAGATGGGCGGCAGCAGACCACGCGGCCTTCTGACGCTTGGAGTCGCTGTCGACTGTTGCCATGACGTAGACGCCCCAGCCCAGATAGGCCATGTTGGGCGCTTCGTTCATGGTGTTCTCCCAAGCCCCTGCTGCCGAGTTGTAAACGCGGTCGGAGGCCGGGTTGATCCCGAAGCCGACGACATCGCCCACGACCGAGGTGTCCGAGGTGCGTGCGTTCGAGCCAACGTCGCCCCACCACATCAGCATGGAGCCTGTCCCCGCAAGGAACTGCTGGAAGGCCGTGGTGCCCGGGTCGGCGTTGATCTGGTCGGCTGGGTAGACGTCAGCTGCGATCAGGTCCATCACGTCCTGGATCGCCTGCACCCAGGCGGGATTGTTCACGCGCGGCTTCATCGTGTCGGGATCGAACAGCCAGGCCGGGTCGCTTGGGTGCTTGGCGTAGGCCGCGGCGCGGTTTTCCAGGAAGTAGAAGCCGAAGCCGCCCCAGCCTTTAAGCGGGTCGAGATACCCGTGTGCGTCGAGACCGGTCAGCGGATCGGTCTGGCCTTTCAGCGCCAGCGAGATCTCGTTGATTTCCTGCCAGGTCTTCGGCACGTCGCGCCCGGTGACCGAGCCCTCGCCAAAGTAATCGGTGCGATATGCGAAGGTATGGCAGTCGCCATCAATTGAGATTCGGTAGGTTTTTCCGTCCCAGGTTCCGACAGGCGCTTTCAGATAGTCAACGTAATCATCCATATCGATTACGTCTTTGACCCAGTCGGGCATTACAGATGCCATTCCGCGACCGAGAACGTCTCCTTCGAATGGCGCGCCCATCTCGATGATGTCGAAATCCACTGTTCCGGTCGCGATCGATTGCTGAAGGCGGGCGTTGTAGTCGGCCTGGGCAAGGTCGATCCAGTTGATCTTGGCGCCGGTGTACGCCTCCCAAGGCTTGAGGAAGCCGCGGAACAGGAAGTTATGCAGGTTCTGGTTGTTCAGCCCCATGAAGGTCAGTTCGACTCCGGCGAACTCGCCCTCGCTGACGACCTCCTTGATGGGGCCAAGGCACATCTCACCGACTTTCTGCCAGTCCGCATCGGTGGGCGATCCCATGCCTACACCGGGAATTTTTAAGATTTCTGCCCGCAGATTCCCATGTGCCGCTGCCCATGCAGGTCGGACACTCGCACCGGTCGATACGCCCGCGAAAGCTGCCATCGTGCTTGTCGCGCCGATTCCTTTCAGAACATCGCGCCGACGCAGCTTTCCGGTCCGCTTCATGTAATTGTAGATTTCTGGTCTCATAAGATATCCTCCCATGTTCACGGGTGACACGGTGCCAGCGCGAAGTTGGGCTCGTTCTCTATCGGATCGATTCCTGCCCAATGCTTAGCTTGTCTACCGTCGGGGACCGATCTGGCCCTCGCCCTAAGCCAAGGTGACACCACGTCACCCGAACCTGTCAAGCGCGGCGGTGAATTGTGCGGAAGCCGTGCGAAGAGGTGATGGACAGGATCGAATTCGCTCGACTATCGTGGGCGGCAAACAGGGAAGAGGGGTCCATGGCGGAAGTTCAGATCCGCGATGTGCGGAAAGCCTACGATTCGGTCGAAGTTATCCATGGAATGGACTTCACGATCCCCGACGGGGAGTTCGTTGTGCTGGTAGGTCCGTCCGGTTGCGGGAAATCCACGCTTCTTCGCATGATCGCCGGGCTGGAAGGGATCACTTCCGGTCAGATCGCGATTGGCGACCGGGTCGTGAACGGAGTGCCGCCATCCGAACGGGACATCGCGATGGTGTTTCAGAACTATGCGCTCTATCCACACAAGACCGTACGCTCGAACATGGCCTTCGCGCTTCGGATGCGGAAGATGGACAAGGCGGAGATTGACAGGCGTGTGAACCAGGCTGCCGAAATCCTGGGCCTGACACCCTATCTCGATCGGTATCCCCGCGCACTGTCCGGTGGACAGCGCCAGCGTGTGGCCATGGGGCGGGCCATCGTTCGCGATCCCGAAGTTTTCCTTTTCGACGAGCCGCTTTCGAACCTCGATGCAAAGCTACGTGTTCAGATGCGTGCCGAGATCCGCGAGTTGCACCAGCGCCTGAAGACAACCACGGTCTATGTCACCCATGACCAGATCGAGGCAATGACCATGGCCGACCGGATCGTTGTCATGGAAAATGGCTACATCCGGCAGATCGGTGCGCCGCTGGAGCTTTATGACCGGCCCGCGAACCGTTTTGTGGCCAGTTTCATAGGCTCGCCTTCGATGAACCTTATTGAGGGTACTGTGCGCACCGGTGGTATCGAAGCAGGTGGCACGCTTGTCTCGGTCCCGAACGTAAGCGAGTTGGGGAACGGACGAAGCGTGGTTTTTGGGATCCGGCCCGAGGATCTGATTCTTTCCGATGCAGGTCTCAAGGTGACAGTCTCGGTGGTCGAGCCGACAGGTTCGGAAACTCATGTTGTCTGTCGGATGGGGAAGGTCGATATCGTTGCGGTCTTCCGGGAGCGTCACCCGCTTTCTCCGGGCCAGGAGATCCATCTCGCACCAGCGACGGACCGCGTGCACCTTTTCGACAGCGAAAGCGGCGAACGACTGAATTAGAATATTTCGCGGCAGAACCGGTCGCCGCGGACGAAGGGAGGATATACCATGCTGAAGGGCATTGACCCGCGCCTGAACGCGGACGTTCTTTACGTGCTGCGCGCGATGGGGCACGGAGACTATCTGATTGTCGCCGATACCAATTTCCCGTCGGATTCAATCGCGCAGCAGACTGTTCATGGCGATCTTTTGCGGATGGAGAACATCACCACCGGAGAAGCCGCCGAAGCAATCCTGTCAGTATTTCCTTTGGACACGTTCGTTGATGATTTCGCCGCGAGGATGGAAATCGTCGGGGCGCCCGATGAAGTTCCGCCTGTCCAGCAGGAGGTGCAGGCTGCCGTGGACGCTGCGGAGGGTCAGCCCCGCAAGATGATAAGCGTGGAGCGGTTTGCGTTTTATGATCTCGCAAAGAACGCCTATGCGGTTATTCAAACCGGGGAGCGTCGGTTCTACGGGTGTTTCATGTTCCGCAAGGGCGTGATCCCGCCAGAGGAGTAAGCTGATGGGCCACATTGCGATACTTGGGGTTTTCGTCGCCGACACCGCCTATCGCGCGGATCGTCCGCCGCGCATGGGCGAAACGATTCTTGGCAATTCCTTCGCGCTGGGGCCAGGTGGAAAGGGGTCGAACCAGGCCGTGGCGGCGGCAAGGGCAGGCGGTGAGGTGCATTTCGTTTCCAAGTTGGGAAGAGACGCGTTCGCAGACCTCGCCTTCTCGATCTGGAACGACGCGGGTGTGAAACCTGCCGTCAGCCAACATGACGACAGCTACACCGGCGCCGCCTACATCTTTATTGAAGAGGCTACGGGAAACAACGCGATCATCATCTGTCCGGGGGTTGCCGGTACGATTTCAGCCGAAGATGTCGAGGCGCGGCGGGACCTGATCGGTGGGGCCTCGGTGTTCATCACGCAGCTTGAGCAACCGATGGAAGCGGCGCATCGGGCGCTTGAGATTGCCAAGGCTGGCGGGGCTCGGACCATTCTCAACCCGGCGCCTGCTGCGGAAGTGGCGCGCGAGATGCTGGCGATGTGCGACTTCGTCACGCCAAACGAGTCTGAAGCAGAGGGGATAACGGGAGTGGCTGTGACCACGCTCGACGATGCGCGACGTGCGGCCGAAGTCTTTCTCGACATGGGCGTTGGCGCGGCGGTCATCACGCTCGGCGAGAACGGGGCGTTCTACATGGACCGCGAGACCAGCGCGCATGTGCCGCCCTTCAATGCGGGGCCGGTCGTGGAAACCACCGGCGCCGGTGACGCGTTCAATGGCGGATTTGCCGTAGCCTTGTCCGAGGGCAGGACTCCGGTTGACGCTGTCCGGTTCGGATGTGCGACTGCAGCGATCTCCGTCACGCGTCCCGGCACGGCCCCTTCAATGCCGTCGCGGGCCGAGATCGACGCGCTTCTGGCGAAGTGAAGCCTCAGAGGGCGTGCGGTAGATCCAGTGCGACCTCGCGTGCGCGACGGGCGAAAGCCAGAGCCAGCGGACCCAGTCCTTCGGCTTTGTCGCCTGCCGCGGTTCCCGCTTTGGCGCGGTCCGCAATGCCGACGAAGATGACGGCGAACCGGTAGAGCGCGAAGGCTTTGTGAAACGGCAAGAGCGGCGCATCGAACGGAGCGGATGTCATGTAGCGGCCGACGAACTCGCCTTCGGTTGGCAAGCCGAGTGCGGTCAGGTCCTTGCCCAGAAGGCCGCCGTACTCGTGGGGTGTCGAATGCCACGGCATTGCGCAGAACCCGAGGTCGGCAAGTGGATGTCCGAGGGTCGACAGTTCCCAGTCGAGGATCGCCACGACCCGGTCCTCGTCCGGGTGAAAGACCAGGTTTCCCAGCCGGAAGTCTCCATGACAGAGCGAAACGAGGCCGTCATCCGGCGGCATCTGCTCCACCAGCCATGCATGGACCTCTTCGATCTCGGGAAGCGGACCGCTGGGGGAGGCGCGATATTGGCCGTCCCATCGCCGGATCTGCCGCTCGAAGTAGGAACCGGGTCGCCCGTAGTCACTCAACCCGACTTCATCGGGCCTCAGGCGGTGCATGGCGGCAAGGGTATCTGCAACGGTCATCCAGATCCCGTGCCTTCTGTCCCGCGGCAGGTCTGAAAGCGACGTATCGGTGAAGATGCGGCCTTCCACACGTTCCATCAGATAGAAGGGCGTACCTATGGCCCTGGCGTCGTCGTGGAAGAGAACCGGTTTCGGCACCGGTACATCCGTGGGAGCGAGCGCGGATAGCACGCGATATTCACGGTCGACGGCATGCGCACCTTTCAGGATCGGACCATTCGGCTGCTTGCGCAGGACGAGGTTGCGGTCGCCGTAATCCAGGAAATAGGTCGGGTTCGACTGACCGCCCGCAATGCGGGTGAGGGCGAACCTGCCGTCGTCGGGTCCCACGAGATTGGCCAGCAGGGTGCGAAGCGCCTGCGGGTCGAAGTCGGTCTCGGTCATTCTGCCGTGTCCCAGCGATAGAAATCACGGCCCTGATCGGCCAGATGCCGGTTCAGGATCATCTTGTGGACTTCGTCCGCGCCATCGACAAGCCGTGCCTGCCGGGCGTAGCGATAGATCCATTCCAAGACCGTATCGCGTGAATATCCGCGCGCGCCATTGATCTGGATCGCAACGTCAGCGGCTTTGTGCAGCAGGTTGGCGACATGGATCTTGGCCATCGAGATTTCCTTCTGGGCGAAACCGCCGCGGTCGATTTCCCACGCAGCCTTCATCACGAGCAGTCTCCCGGTCTCGATCTGCATGGCCAGGTCTCCCAGCATGACCTGAACGGTTTCGCGGTCCGCCAACCGCACGCCGAAACCTTCGCGCACCGCAGCATAGTCCTGTGCGATCTCGACGCAGCGCTTCGCCAATCCCAGCCAGCGCATGCAATGCGTCAGACGGGCCGGTCCTAGCCGTGTCTGGGTGACCTTCATACCTCGGCCCACGTCCAGAAGGATGTTTTGCTCGGGGATACGCAGGCCGTCAAAACGCAATTCGCAATGTCCGCCGTGTTCCTCCGGGCCCATGATCGGAATCCGCCGCGTGATTTCCCAACCCGGATCGTCCCTGTGGAACAGAAATGCGGTGTGGCCTCGCCGGGCGTCTTCCGATGTGCGGGCCAGCAGGATGAAATGCGCTGCCTCTCCGGCCCCGGTGATGAACCACTTGTGCCCGTTGACGACAAAGTCGCTTCCATCGCGCGTCGCTGTCGTCAGCATCATGCCCGGGTCCGACCCGCCTCCCGGATGCGGCTCGGTCATGGCAAACGCGGAACGCACTTCGCCCCTGGCGATCGGATCAAGCCAGCGGCGCTTCTGAGCTATGGTGCCGAGCGCTTCCAGCACCATCATGTTTCCGTCGTCGGGAGCGGCACTGTTGAAGCAGGCGGGTCCGAATATCGAGCGGTTCATCGCCTCGTAGCAAACCGCCATGCCAACCTTGTTCAGGCCGCGCCCTCCATTGCCGGGGTCGAGTTGCAGGCACCAGAGACCTTCGTTGCGGGCCTTCTCGCGCATTTTCTCCAGTACGGGGAGAGCGATGTTTTCGTGCTCGTCATAGGCGGAAGCGTCGGATTCCAGCGGGATCAGATGTGTCTCGACGAATTCTTCGATTTGGTCTCTCAGGACGGCGACGTCGGCGGAAATCGTGAAGTCCATGGAGCTACAGTCCTGAAACAAGATGGCCGCCGTCGACGGCGATGACCGATCCGGTCATGTAGGCCGAAGCATCCGACGCAAGCAACAGAAGCGGGCCATTCAGGTCTTCCAGCGTACCAAGACGACGCTGAGGTATTCGGTGAACAAGCCTCGTTCCAGCATCGGAAGCGAAGAAGGCCGAATTGATCGGTGTCTCGATATACCCGGGGCAGAGCGCGTTTACTCGAATTCCGTAACGCGCCCATTCAAGAGCAAGCGCCTTGGTCAGTTGAATGACGCCGGCCTTGGAGGCGGCATAGGCCGACACGTGCCCGGACACCCTCAACCCAAGGATCGAGGCAATATTCACGATCGAACCACCGTGCGCCTTCATTGACCGTGCCGCGGCCTGGGCCACGGAGAAGACGCCCGCGAGATTTGTCGCGATCACGTCCTCGAATTGTTCGATCTTCATGTCCATCGCCGACCCTTCGCCTGTAATGCCGGCGTTGTTGATCACGATGTCGAAGGGTTTCGAGCGGGAAAAAAGGGCTGCAACGCTATCCGGAGAGGTGACGTCGAGGGTCGCACTCTCTGCTTCAAGGTTCTGACTGCAAAGGCTTTCGGCGGCACGGGCAATGCGCTCCTTGCGCCGCGCGGCGAGCGTCACCGACGCACCCGATCGCGCCAACAGTTCCGCGAAGTGCAGGCCGAGCCCACTTGAGGCGCCCGTGACCAGCGCGCGCTTGCCTGCAACCGAAAGTTCCATTCGACCCTCCCGTCACTCTGTCCTGTTCTTTTGGACGTAGGTGCTTCTTCTGGATCCTAGCGATCAGTTCCGGCGGATGCAGCCTGAATTTGCCCTGTCCGCAGCCCGGTTCGGACGATTGTCTTCTTCCCGTACCAGCTCAGGTCGGCTCCGCGCTCGGCATCGGCTTCCTGATATTGAAAATCAGGAAACCAATGACCGCCAAGGCGCCGGCGATGTCGATCATGAGATTTCCGGGCCAGAGGCACGCGACACCGGCGACTGCGATGATCGCGCGCTCGATCCAGCCTATGGGGCGTTCCATACAGCCCTGCATCGCGGCCGCGAGCGCATAGATGCCGAAGATCGAGAAGAAGAAGATTTCAAGCGCGACCAGCCAGTCTCCGGAAAGAAACGGCGAGTAGGCCATGATGATCGGAACGATATAAAGACCTTTGGCCAGCTTCCAGCTGGCCACGCCCGTCGCCATGGCCGGAGCCTTGGCTATTGCTGCTGCCGTAAATGATGCGAGGGCCACGGGTGGCGTTACGTTCGAATCCTGGCTCAGCCAGAAGATGATCATATGCGCCGTCAGGATCGCGGTTACCGCCGCCTCGGGCGGAACCACAAGCTCGCGCAAGGGAGCCGCGACTTCGAGAGGAAGGCCTCCGATGATGGCCGCCGCGTCTGCAGCGGACATCGGCGCCGCGAAAGCTGCCATGTGTTCGGGCGCGCCAAGCATCAGAACGGCTTTTGCGGGCTCGGCAAGAGTGCCGGCTGCAAGAGCGTCGATGACAACGCGGTCCGAGATCATGCCCGCCAAGGCAGGCGCCGACAGCGTGGCCAGAACGATGTAGGCCGCGGTCACAGGCAGGCCCATGCCAAGGACGAGACTGGCGAGGGCGATCAACACGATGGCGATCAGCAGGTTGCCGCCGGACCAGCCGGCGATCATCAGGCTGAACGTATTGCCAACGCCCGCGGTCGAGATGACATTGACGACGATGCCGACGGTGCAGAGAAGCACGGCAGTCATCATCATGCCCTTGGCGCCCATCACGAGTGCCTCGAACACGGCTTTTGGCCCCATGCGGTTTTCGGTCAGCCAGCTGGACGCGATGACGGCCAGAATGCCGAACACGGCAGCGTAGGTCGGGGTGAAGCCCATGACCAGCATCGTGATCAGCCCTGCAATCGGGATGACGAAGCTGGCACCACCCTTGCGGAATGCCGAACCCAGTGTCTCGCCATCTGAAGGCATGGGCTGCAGGTTCAGCCGGCGCGCCTCGATGCGGACGAAGAAAGCGACCGAGAGGAAATAGAGAAGTGCAGGAAGCGCCGCGACGGCGACGATCTTCTCGTAGGAAATCTGCGTGAATGTCGACATCACGAAGGCGCCTGCGCCCATGATAGGTGGCATCAGTTGTCCGCCGGTCGACGAGGCAGCCTCGACACCGCCTGCGAAGGTAGGCTTGAAGCCCGCTTTTTTCATAAGGGGAATGGTTATCACGCCGGTCGACGCGGTATTGGCGACGGCTGAGCCCGAGATCGTGCCCGTAAGTCCGCTGGCGATCACCGCGACGATGCCCGGGCCGCCGACCATGCGGCCGGCCACGGCGCGCGCAAGGTTGATGACAAAATCTCCAGCACCGGAGCGAAGGAGGAAGGCTCCAAAGATGATGAAGAGGAACACGTAGGTCGAGGAAATCCGCGCGATGGTGCCGAACATGGCATCGTCACCGAAGATCGATCGAAACGCGATGGTTTCCCATGAAAGGCCGGGGAAACTGAACACACCGCCGATCCATGCCCCCCAGAGGCCGACATAGGTCAGTGACAGGATGACAAGGATCGGGATGACTATCCCGGTCATCCGGCGGGTCAGTTCGATTCCGCCAATCACGCACAGAGCGATGGCGACCCAATCAAGCCAGATGAGGTTGACGCCGCGGTCATATATCGGGGTTTCGGCCGCAGGCAGATAGATCGCAGCGGCGGCTACCAGGGTTCCGAACGTCAGGTCGAAGATCAGCATCCCACGGCTGCGGATCCGCCCCGTGAACATCGGATTGTAGGCCGCGGCGAGAAAGGCAAAACCGGCAAAGTGATAGGCGTTGCGTTGCAGCTCGGAGATGATCGGGTCGAAGGCGACGTATATGTGGCCCACCGATATGACGAAGCAAAGAATGTGGAGCGCCATTTCGCCGGCGCCGCTGAATTCGCGCCGTGCCTCATCCTGTCCCCGGGTTTCGTTGTCCTCGGCCACAGGTTCCTCCCCCGGTATGTTCTTGGTGTCTCCGGCCGGTAAGTCCCGGCCGGAGAGATGAAGGTCTTATTTCGCGATCAGGCGCTCTGGAATCTCGACGCCCTGCTCCTGGTAGAACTTCGCCGCGCCCGGGTGCAGCGGAACCGGCAGGCCGGCGATCGCGTTTTCAAGGGCCATGGCCTTGGTTGCCGGATGGATTGCCTGAAGGAAGGGCAGGTTCTCGAAGATCGTCTTGGTGATCATGTAGACGTTCTCTTCCGAGACATCCGCATTCGTCGCCAGGAAGTTCGGCTGAGCGATGGTGTTCCAGTCAGCGTCCTGCCCCGGATAGGTGCCGGCCGGGATCACGAAACGGGTCCAGAGGTTCCGACCGCCGTCCATGGCCATCATCTGCTCGTCCGTGACCTGAAGCGGGGTTACGCTGTCGCCAGCGGCCGCCATCAGCTGCGAAATCGCGCCGGTGGGAACACCCGCCGGAATGCCGACGCCCTTGACCTGTCCGTTCTGAAGGGCTTCGACCGACGGGCCATAACCGCCGAAGACAAGCTCGTAGTCTTCCTCGATGTTCACACCCAGCCCGGCCAGAAGGGTCCGGTTGGAGCCGATCGTGCCCGAGTTCTGCGCGCCCAACGCCATGCCTTGGCCCTTCAGGTCGACAAGCGCGGACACCGTGCCATCACCGGCGGCGTCCTTCGACACGATGAACTGCTCGACGTTTTGCCAAAGCATCGTGACCGAGCGCATTTGTTCCTGTGGGCCAGCTTCGGCAACCGGGCCTGTGCCGGTTGCGGCGTAAGAGCCGAAGAGACCCTGAAGAATGGCGAACTGTGCCTCGTTCTCACGAAGCAGTCGGACGTTCTCGCCCGAACCGGCCGACGAGATCGCCGACATGCCGATCTTCTCGCCGGGCTCGAGTTTCACTTTGACCAGCGTCGAAAGCGCGACGCCTACAGGGTAATAGGTTCCCCCGGTCGATGCTGTCGCCAAGACGTAGCTGGCTTCTTCTGCGTGAGTCGCCGTGCCGAACGATACAGCAGCGGCAGCCGCGAGTGCGGCTGTTCTAAAAGCTTTCATTAGGTCCTCCCATTTTGACCATGTGTCTCCGAAAACTAGTTCGGAAAACGATGTATCAAGGTGCCTTGCTCAGGCGTCCGCCCCCAGTTTTCTCCGTGATCTCCTTGGCGGCAACCCCGCAAATGGAACTGTTTGCGCAAACAGGGCAATGTGGTTACCCCGTGGGTACGCTGCTACACGTTTATTGGTTTCACATGTGCAGATAATCACACGGTCGTTGTTGAAAGGGGTGTTTTCCAGTTCAAACGGACCCGGAATCCCGTAATTCTCGAAGAATGGACTTCTTCTCTTTGATATTCCCCCCCGAACTTGGGGTTGCGGTCGGTGGTGGGCTTCTGGCAACCAGCTTCGTTGCTTCATTCATCACCGTGGCTCTGGGTATCGGGGGCGGAGGTCTCTTGCTTGCCGTGATGGCCACTTTCCTTCCGCCAGTTGCACTGATCCCCGTTCATGGTGTTGTTCAATTGGGCTCGAACGTCTTCAGGGCCATCCTGCTTCGGGGGTATGTGGTCTGGAAGCCGGTACTGGCATTCGGCATTGGATCATTTCTCGGCGTTGCACTTGGTGGGCTGGTTGCCGTGGAACTGCCGCCCGGACTTGTGCTGATCGGCGTCGGCGCTTTTGTGATTTTCAGCGTTCTCGCGCGACCGCCGTCATGGTTGGGACGCCACGGTTGGCTGACCGGGGCGATTTCCAGTTTTCTGACCATGTTCTTTGGCGCGACAGGAACATTTGTCGCAACCTTCACCAAGTCGCTGGAGCTTGAGCGCCATGCTCATGTTGCGACACATGCAGCCCTCATGACGCTGCAACATGGGTTGAAGATCGTGGTTTTCGGTATTCTCGGTTTTGCCTTCGGCCCGTGGATTTTCTTCCTCGTAGCGATGATCGCGACCGGGTTTCTCGGGACGGTGGCTGGCCGGCACGTTCTAGTGCGGATGACGGACACGGGCTTCAAACGCGCGCTTGATGTCGTTCTTGTCCTGATCTCGCTGCGTCTGATCTGGCAAGGGTTCGGGTCGCTTACCCAGTGATCGACCGGCGAATGAGATTCAGGCCGATCAGGATCAGAACGAACATCAGAACGCGCTTGAAATCCTGCTCCGAGAGGCGGTGCCGAAGACGGGAGCCGGCCCACATGCCAAGGAGGGTCGGCACCAGCATTCCGGCCGAAACCCAGGCGATCGGACCTGTCAGGAACCCTTCGCGCCAGAAGCCGAGAACAAGGGGAATGCTGCCGGAGAAGAGAAGCAATCCGGTTGCTCGTACGAACTCCTCCTTGGTGACCTGGCGCGCCGAGAGATAGACGAGAACCGCTGGAAGCCACAGCGACACGAGACCGCCGAGGATGCCCGCCAACGCTCCGAACCCGAGTTGCGACGGGACATCCGCGCTGTCCGGTATTCTCGGTGCCCATCTGGTCAGGTTCAACGCCACCGAAAGAATGATCGTCGCTCCAAGCACGCCAAACAGGAATGCGGGGCTTGCGCTGGCCGTCAGGGTCAGCGTGACAATGATCCCGATCATCATCACGACGACGAAGGGGAGATAGCGCTTGATCGCCGAAATCGCGCCGCCCGCGGTCAGGAACTGCCACAGGTTCGCCGTGAGAATCGGAGCGATGGCCAAGGCAATTGCCGTGCGAGGATCCGTCTGAAGTGTCAGGATGCCCAAGGCCGTCATTGGCAGACCGACCCCCGCGATCCCTTTGACCGTTCCCGCGATCAGGAAGGCGCCGACGATCATCCACAAGGGCGGCAGCGTCGCAAGGACTTCAGGCCACAAGCGCCTCGGCCTTCTTAAGATCAACGGAAACAAGCTGGCTGACGCCCTGTTCGCCCATGGTCACGCCGAACAGGCGGTCCATCCGTGCCATAGTGACCGCATGGTGCGTGATGATCAGGAACCGGGTTTCGGTGCGGCGGCACATCTCGTCCAGAAGGTCGCAGAACCGGGTGACGTTGGCATCGTCCAGCGGCGCGTCCACCTCGTCCAGCACGCAGATCGGCGCGGGGTTTGCAAGGAATACGCCGAAGATCAGCGCGAGCGCCGTGAGGGTCTGCTCGCCGCCCGAAAGAAGCGAGAGCGTGGCAAGTTTCTTGCCAGGCGGCTGGCACATGATCTCCAGGCCCGCTTCCAGCGGATCGTCACTCTCGACGAGTACCAGCTTCGCTTCACCTCCACCGAACAGATGCTTGAACAGCATCGAGAAATTGCTGTCGACCTGCTCGAAGGCGGTGAGCAGCCGTTCGCGGCCTTCTCTGTTCAGGCTTGCGATGCCGGAGCGCAGGGCACGAATGGCCTCTTCGAGATCGGTCTTCTCGGTTACGAGGGAGCCATGTTCGGCCTCGACTTCTCGGGCGTCTTCCTCGGCGCGGAGGTTGACAGCGCCCAAGGCGTCGCGCGCACGGCGCAACCGCAAAACCTCGGCCTCGATCTTCTCGGCGGATGGCAGCGCCTCGGGGTCGGCGTCAAGTTGCTGCAGCAGTGCCTCGGGTGTCGTTTCCTGTTCTTCGCTGATCCTTTCGGCAGCCTGTGCCACGCTTTCCCTCGCGGCCTCGGCACGGGCTTCGGTGGCGGCGCGTTTCTCTCTGGCCTCAGAAGCTTTCCGTTCCGCCTCCCGCTCGGCCTCCTTGGCATCGCGTTCAGCAGTCTCGGCCTCGGCCAGTGCGTCGGCCGCCATGCGTCGCCGCTCTTCCGCCGTTCCGAGGGCGTCGGCCAGTTTCTCGCGTTCTGCCGCGATCCGGTCCGGGGCCGCGCGGGCTTCGTCCAGCTCTCCTTCCGAGACCGTCCGACGCTCACTGAGTTCCGTCATCCGTGTGCCGGCGTTCTCGAGGCGGGATGACCAGGTGGCGCGCTCGCGCTCGATCTCTGCGAGGCGTCGGGCGCGGCTTTCGCCTTCGCGTTTCAGTTCATCGTGGGCTGTGCGCCGCGCCATCATCGTGATCCGCGCCGCTTCCACCGTGACCTTGGTATCCTCGGCTGTAGCGCGGAGCGCGTCCAGGTCGTCAAGATCGGCGAGTCCGCGTTCCGCTTCCAAAAGCCGACCCCGTGCTGCCGTAGCCTCATCCGCATGGCGGCTGACCGCCATTTCGGCCGACTCCCGCTTGCCCTGCGCGATATTCCTGTCGGCTTCGGCGCGGCTCAAGGCCCGGTTCGCCTCGGCAAGCGCGTGATCTGCCGCGCGCCGCTTCTCGCGGGCTTCTGTGACGGCAGAGGTCAAACGTTCCAGTTCGTTCTTGAGATGCTGGTGTCCGCGCGATGCGCCGTCGGCGCGCGCCGTCGCGCGTTCCAGGTCCTGCTTCAGAGCTTCGAGACGGTTCAACTGCTCAAGACGAAGCGCGGCTGCCGATGGCGCATCTCCGGAACCGGCGCGAAACCCGTCCCAACGCCAGAGGTCGCCCTCAATGCTGACAAGCCGCTGACCGGGCAACAGGTCTTTCTGAAGACGGTGGCCGTCCTTTCGGTCGACGAGACCGACCTGACCAAGACGGCGGACCAGCACCGGGGGTACGCTCACAAAGTTGGTCAGAGCCGCGACGCCCGACGGTAAAGACTGCGGCTTTGCGTAGCCCGGAAGCGAAGCCCAGCCCGACGCTCCGTCGTCGTCGATGGCGGGCGCGCGCAAATCGTCTGCCAGTGCCGCGCCCAGAGCCTTTTCGTACCCGGATTTTACGGTCAGCAGGTCCATGACTTGCCCGCCCTCGGCGGTGTCACGATCGACCAGCTTGGCCAGAGCTGCCACCTCGGCCTGAAGCGCCTTGACCTCGCCCTCCGCCGAGGAGCGTTCCGCGCGGGCCTCGGCCTCGCGGGTCTGATGCGCCTCGCGGGCATCGTCGGCCGCGACCAGCGCCTCTTCGGCGGCAGCGGCGGCACTGCTCGCGGTGGCAAGCGCCACTTCGGCAGTTGCGAAGGCCGCTTCGGCCGACTTCAGGTCTTCGGTCGCGGCTTTTGCCTCTGCGGCCGCCTTTGCTTCGCCTTCCTCGTTGCGGGCAAGCGTCGTTCGGGCATCTTCCAGCAGGCGTTCCGCTGATTGGTGACGCGCTGCGAGGCGGGCCACGTCTTCGGTCAACTGGGACAGGTCGTTTTCGCGGTTCTGCAGTACTCTTGCTGCGTCATGCGCCTCGGCTGAAGCTGCTTCCAGGGCGTCGTCGTGGCCGTCGCCGGCCGCGACTAGTCCGGCCTCTTCCGAGCTCAGGGTTTCAAGGGTTTCACCTGCATCCGTGTTCAGAGCGACCTCGCGCTCCATGTCGCGGTCCAGTTGCGCAATGCGCGCCTCCAGCGTCTCGATGGTCTTGAGCGCACGGGCCTCCTGTTCGTCGAGCGCGCCGATCTGGACCTGGACACGTTGCAGAACGGCTGCGGCGATCGCCTCCTCTTCACGAAGAGGCGGCAGCGCTTCTTCGGCTTTTGCGCGGTTTCCGGTCGCCGTGCGCGCGTGGCGTTCAGCTTCGGAGGCGGTGCGGACGCGCTCGGCCAACTCTGCTTCCGCAGCGATGCGGGCGTTTTCCGCCTCTCGCCAGCGCAGGTACAGCAGCAGACCTTCGGCGTGGCGCAGCTGACCTCCGATCTCGCGGTAGCGCGCAGCCTGCCGGGCCTGGCGGGCCAGCGATGCCAGCTGCGAGGCCAGTTGCTCGATCACGTCGTCGACGCGCGCAAGGTTGGTCTCGGCGCCTTTCAGCTTCAGTTCGGCCTCGTGTCGGCGCTGATAAAGCCCTGAAATCCCTGCGGCTTCTTCCAGAATCCGGCGGCGCGACTTCGGTTTGGCGTTAATCAGCTCACTGATCTGCCCCTGACGAACAAGCGCGGGGGAATGCGCGCCGGTTGAGGCGTCGGCGAACAGCATCTGCACGTCCCGGGCGCGGACGTCTTTGGTGTTTACCTTGTAGGCCGATCCCGCGTCGCGCGTAATGCGCCGGACGATTTCCAGCGTATCGCTGTCATTGAACCCGGCAGGGGCCAGGCGGTCGGAATTATCAAGAAAAAGAGCGACTTCCGCGAAGTTCCTCGCGGGCCTCGTCGCGGCTCCGGCGAAGATCACATCCTCCATCCCGTCACCGCGCATGGCGGTCGGTCGGTTCTCGCCCATGACCCAGCGCAATGCTTCCAGCAGGTTCGACTTGCCGCAACCGTTCGGCCCGACCACGCCTGTCAGCCCGTCCGCGATCACGAGATCGGTCGGGTCGACAAAGCTTTTGAAGCCGTTCAGGCGCAGTTTCGTGAAACGCAAGGGCTCTGCTCGCCTCAGCTGATTCCGGGTCCGACGATCTTGCGGTCTTCGTTCCGAGAGTCAACTTATCCCGCAAGGGGAGGTGGGCAGATCGGCAGTTATCCACAAGATATTGCGGTCCGGTGATTGTCAAAGCGCCTTTGCGGTCCTAGCGTCCCGCGCAATGACTGAACATGCCACAGAAGAACGGATCGGCGATCGGATCGATCCAGCACGGGCCGGTGCGCTGTTGGCCACCCTTGGCCTGGACGTGGATGTCGAGGTAGGTCAGGAATTGCCGCCGTTCGCCCATCATGCCTTCTTCTGGTCGCGGAAAACCGAGGAAAACCTGGCGCTTGACGGGCATCCGAAACTGGGCGGACTGATACCCGATCTTGGCCTGCCGCTTCGCATGTGGGCAGGTGGGCGCCTGCGGCTGCACGCGCCGTTCAGAGCGGGCGTAAATGCCGAGCGATTCTCGCGGGTTACGGGGGTTGCGCGCAAGGAAGGGCGCAGCGGAAAGCTGGCTTTCGTGACGCTGCGCCATGAACTGCGGCAGCGGGGGCAGGCGGTGCTGACGGAGGATCAGGATATCGTCTATCGGGAGGCGACGACGCTGGGGGGCGAAGCGCCTGTCGCGGGTGAAACGCCGGATGAGAGACGGGCGCTAAAGTTATCCAATATAACGCTTTTCCGGTATTCAGCGCTGACTTTTAACGCGCATCGGATCCACTATGACCTGGAGTACTGCCGGAACGAGGGCTACCCGGGTCTTGTCGTGCATGGCCCGTTGATGGCAACCGCGCTGGCGATGATGGCAGCAGAGCGCAAGTCTCTGAAACTCTTCGAGTTTCGCGCAACCTCGCCGTTGTATCTCGGTGACGTCGCCTGGCTGTGCCGGACGGGAAACCGTTATTGGCTCGAGGGGCCGGGGCGGCGGCTTTGCATGACGGCCTCGGCGGAATAGGACGGGTCGGCAAAGCGTCGGCAAAACGTATGCCAAGTGTATGGCAAGCTGTCAGCCAAGAGGCTCGATGCGGAATCCGTCGGGAATCCCGTCCTTGTTCTCCAGCACGAGGTCGCACATCACCTTCGCCACCTTTGGCGCGACGCCAAATCCGATCTTGAAGCCGCCATTGGCCACGAAATGGCCCGCGCGGCCGGGCCAGGGGCCAAGAAGCGGCGCGCGGCTTTTGGCGCGGGGACGCACACCTGCCCAACGTTCGACGACGCGCGCGCCCTTGAGGACCGGCATCAGTTCCGAGACCCGGTGAAGCACCTCGTCGAGAAGGTGATCCGTCCTGTCAGGCGTGTCGAAGTCCCGTTCGGAGGTCGAACCGATGGCCACGGTGCCGTCGAGGTGGGGTACGATGTGAAAGCTTTCCGCGAACAGCTGGGGTTTTCCCGCGGCGTTGAAATGAAGGATCGCGGCCTGGCCTTTGACGCCGTTTCCCATATCACGGTCAAGCACTTGTCCAAGGTCTTTCAACCCCTGCCAGCCGGTTGCCCAGACGACCGGGCCGGCGTCGTCGCCATCGGTCACGATTTCGCCGCCGCGCGCCCGGATTGCCGCGGCGAGGCTGTCGGTTGCGTGGCGCGGATGCAGGATGGCGGACAGGGTATCGTGGATGTAGAGGCCGGTCGGTGAGGGCGGGCGCCAGTCGCCGGCGGCCCCGGCGTCGATGACCTCCCACTGCGCCTTGCCACCCCAGTTTGCTTCCGCGGCGGCGCTTCTGGCGCGGGCCATCACGACGGCCTTCTCGTCGATCAGCGGCTGAAGCCGGCCGACGCGCGCATAGCCTGAGGAGATGCCGGACGTAGCCTCGACCTCGGACCAGAATCCTTCGGCCATCAGGAGGCTGTCGAGCTGAAACTGTTTCTTGACGTTCCAGACATCGGGAGTGTGCGGTTGAAGCGCGCCGACCACGCCGCCGGATGCCCCCGCGGCGGGTCCCCTGGGGTCGATGACGCGCACTCTGGCGCCGCGCTTCAGCGCTTCCCAGGCGATGGACAGCCCGAAGATGCCGGCGCCCCGAACAGTGAGATCTGCCATTGCCAAGGTCCCCGCTCCTTGCCAGTGTCGCCGCGATTTGACTCCTTCTAGGACAGACCGTGCTCAAGGACCAGCATCCGGAACTTGATTGGAACGGCGACGTGCCCGTGGCGCGACGCTTCGACGACCCGTATTTTTCGCTGGCCGACGGGCGCGAGGAGACGCGGCATGTCTTTCTTGCGGGCAATGGCCTGCCCGAGCGGTTCCGCGACGGGTTCCATATCGCGGAGTTGGGCTTTGGAACCGGGCTGAACCTGTTCACGGCTCTTCAGGCGTGGCGTCAGGCCGGTTCTGCGGGTGTGCTTCGCTTCACGACCTTCGAGCGATTCCCCATGCATGTCGATGACATGGTCCGGGCGCTGGCGGTCTATCCTGACCTGAAGGCCATCGCCGGGCCGGTTCTGGAGGTTCTGGCAGACCGCGGAACGCATGTCCGCACCGCGGAACTTGAGCTTTCGGTCATCGTGGGCGATGCGCGCGATACCTTGGCGGGATGGCCGGGACGGGCGGATGCATGGTTTCTCGACGGCTTCTCTCCGGCGAAGAATCCCGAACTGTGGGAACCCGGACTGCTGGCCGAGGTGGCACGGCACACCGCCCACGGCGGTACGGCCGCGACCTATTCCGCGGCGGGCCATGTGCGCCGGTCGCTGGAGGCGGCCGGTTTCGAGGTTGAACGGCGAGCGGGCTTTGGCCGCAAACGCCACATGACGGTGGCGCGGCTGGCATGACGGAACAATCGAACCGGCAGGGCATCTACCTGATGATCCTGACAACCTTCGTCTTTGCCGCGCAGGACGGAATCTCGCGCCACCTTGCGGAAAACTACAACACCCTGATGGTCGTGATGATCCGTTACTGGTTCTTCGCCGCCTTCGTGATCGCCATCGCCGTGCGCAAGGCCGGCGGACTGAAGGCGGCGGCTGCGACGAAGCAGCCCTTGCTGCAGGCGTTCCGGGGTGTGCTTCTGGCCGCCGAAATCTGCGTGGCCGTGCAGGCGTTCGTGTATCTTGGGCTGGTCGAGAGCCATGCGATCTTCGCGTCTTATCCCCTGTTGGTCGCCGCGCTGGCCGGGCCGATTCTTGGCGAGAAGGCGGGGTGGCGGCGGTGGCTGGCGATCTTTGTCGGCTTCGTGGGAATGCTGATCATTCTTCAGCCGGGGGCAGGCGTGTTCAATCCGCTGGCGATCATCCCACTGGTCTCGTCGCTGATGTTCGCGCTGTACGGGTTGCTGACGCGCTATGCCGCGCGGCTGGACACGACGGCGACCTCCTTTTTCTGGACCGGGACGGTGGGTGCCGCGGTGATGACGGTGGTCGGCCTGCCGAACTGGGAAACGATGACGCCGCCCGACTGGATCTGGATGCTTGCCCTGTGCATGACCGGGGCCACGGGTCACTGGCTTCTGATCAAGTGCTACGAGGTTGCCGAGGCCAGCGCCGTGCAGCCTTTCGCCTATTTCCAGCTGGTTTTCGCTTCGGCGATCGGCATCCTTCTCTTCGGCGAGGAAGTGAAGGCGAACCTTGTCCTGGGAGCGGCGATCATCGTCTTGGCAGGGATTTTTGCCTTGTGGCGCGCGCATGTGGCCGCGCAGAGGGGGCGCTGACGCGCGCCCCCGTGCAGCCGGGAGCGATCAGCCCGCTTTTTTCAGATCGGACACGAGCCCGTCGATATCGCCGCGCCGCTTGTCCAGCATGGCGCCGATCTCGGCACGTTCGGATTTCAGAAGGCTGATGCCTTCGATCAGCAGATCGAAGAACTTGTCCGAGCCGGACCGGTCGGAGACCATGAAGCTGATCTCGAAGGGCGGCTGGCCCTTGAGGAGCGCGACGGCCTGAACCTCCTGGAAGGTCTTCACCGCACGGGCGCTTTTCACCTCGATCTGACCGCCGATGAACTCGCGGAACCGCTTGCCGTATTTGCGCGAGAGGTAGCCGGCAAAGGCATCGGTAAAGGCGTTCATCTGGCTCGATGACGCCTCCCGGGCCGGCGGGCCCAGCGCGGAGCGCGCGATGGTCGGCACGTCGGCGTACTTGCGGAAGATGCGCTCGAAATCGCCGTACATCTGGCTTTCGGACTTGCCCGAGTTGATGATCTTGTTGATCTCGGCCACGGCGGTGTCGATCAGCTTGCGGGCTTCGGATTCGGACAATGCGAATGCGCCGGGTGCCGCAAGAACCGACGTGGCGGAGAGCAGGCCGGCCAGAATAACGCGGCGCGAGGGATCAAAATTCATCATAAAGTCCTTCATAGACCTCATCGTAGAGGTCTTCATAGGGGTCGAACATGTTACCGGCGGATGTCTGCCCAGAAAGCTCGAACCGGCGGCTTTCCAGGTAGAAGAGCCTGAGTTGCGCGTAGCTGTCGGCGCTGTCGTAGAGAATTCCGTCCACGGTGTCGGAGAACTCGTACCGCGAATTCAGAACGGACGGCAGGGACGTCGATGCCGCGATTTCATCGCCATCGTCGCCGAGGACCGTGCCAATCGGGTTCGCGAGGATATCGACGAACTGGCCGATCGCGTCGCGCTCGGTCGAGGGGCCGAGAAGGGGCAGTTCTATATAGGCGCCTTCCTGCGCACCCCAGACCGCAAGAGTGTCGCCGAAGCCTGTCTCACGCGGTTCCAGGCCGAAACCGCTGGCCGGGTCGAACAGGCCGAAAATGCCCATTGTCGTATTGATCAGGAACCGGAAGGTGTTGTGGACGGCGTCTTCGCCCTGACCCTGCAGAATGTCGTTCACGACGCTGCGCGGTGTGTCGAGGTTGCCGGCTGCATTCGAGAGGCTTGTACGGACACGACCGGGAACGATCGTCCCGTAAACCTGGCTTGCGGGTTTGAAGAACAGCCTGTCGGCACCTTTGTTGAAGGCATGGCTGGCACGGTTGGCGGATTCGTACGGGTCGTGAATTTCCACCGGCGTATCGGGCACCGAACACGCGGTCAGACCGACCGCGGCAACAAGTACGAACATCCCCACTGACTTTGGCATCAAAAAAGGCCTTTGGACTACCGTGCCGGTGAATCGATCCCGGCTTCAAGGGACTCACATAATCGAATTTCCGGGGATTTACATGGTATGGGACGAAAGAGTCCGTGAAATCGAAAAACGTTGTTGCGCCTGAGTGCCGCCCATGGCTAACCGATAGGCAAGTGCACAATTCGTGCGTCCGGCCGAAAGCGGAATGGGAGGTGCTCCGTGAGTCATATCGATGCGAAACTGTCCGAACTCGGGCTGAAACTGCCGGACGCGCCTGCGCCGGCCGCAAACTATATTCCTTACGTCGTGAGCGGAAAGCTTGTCTTCGTGTCCGGTCAGATTTCCATCGCGGAAGACGGCACGCTGATCACCGGCAAGGTGGGAGCAGACCTGGACACCGAGGCTGGCGCGCGGGCTGCCGCGCGGTGCGCGCTATCACTTCTGGCCCAGGCCAAAGCCGCTTGTGGCGGTGATTTCAACCGCCTGAAGCGGGTGGTTAAACTGACCGGCTTCGTCAATTCGACGCCCGATTACGCCGAGCAGCCGAAAGTCGTGAACGGAGCCTCGGACCTTCTGGTCGCGGTTCTTGGCGAAGCCGGACGGCACTCCCGTTCGGCCGTCAGCGCGGGTGCGCTGCCCCTGGGGGTTGCCGTGGAAATCGAGGGCATTTTCGAACTCGAATGACGCGCACTCTGCCAGCAAGTCTGCTTGCAGCGCCAATTTCGCACCGGGCGCTGCACGATATCCGAGACGGTCGGCCCGAAAACTCGCGCGCCGCCGTGCGGGCGGCCGTTGCATCGGGCTATGGAATCGAGATCGACATCCAGATGAGCGCCGACCGGCAGGCCATAGTCTTTCACGACTACGATCTTGAGCGACTGACTCCCGCCAGGGGGAAGGTAAGGGACATACAGGCGGACACGCTGTCCGAGGTGAGATTGAACGGAAGTGACGAGGGAATCCCCCGTCTGGACGAGATCCTGCAGATCGTAGCGGGCCGGGTTCCGCTTCTCATCGAGATCAAGGATCAGGATGGGGCGCTTGGCCCGGATGTCGGGGAACTGGAGGTGGCGGTTGCCGCTGCGCTTGAGGGCTATGCGGGCGATGTCGCGCTGATGTCATTCAACCCGCACAGCGTGGCGGCCATGCAGACTTTGCTGCCCAACCGTCCTCGCGGTCTGACGACCGAGGCCTTCCTGAAGGACGATGAGTGGCCGGCGAAGCCGGACTACCTTGCTGAACTGGAGCGAATTCCGGACTATGAGAAGGTCGCGGCCTGTTTCATCAGTCACAATCACCGCCATCTGTCGATGCCTCGGGTTGCCGAGCTGAAAGCGGAGGGTGCGGCGATCCTGTGCTGGACGATCCGCTCGCCCGAGGACGAGGCAGCGGCACGGCGGATTGCAGACAACGTGACCTTCGAGGGCTATCTGGCCTGAACGACGCTTGATTTCCGGGGATCAGCGCACAGGTTTACCTGAAAGAGAACTGGGGCCGGCACCTTGGCCGATATCGAGATTTCCGTTCTGAATTCGCTGGCCGAGATCTCGCCCGAGGTCTGGGATCGCTGCGCCTGCCCGGAAACCGCCGATGGCGGGCGGCCTTTCGATCCCTTCACCACTCACAGGTTTCTCAAGGCGCTGGAAGACAGCGGTTCGGTCGGAACCGGGACCGGGTGGCAGCCGCGCTATCTTGTTGCGCGCGATGGGGAAGACGTGCTGGGTGTCCTGCCGCTTTATGCAAAGGGTCACAGCCAGGGCGAGTATATCTTCGATCACAACTGGGCCCATGCCTGGGAAAGAGCCGGGGGACGGTATTATCCCAAGCTGCAGGCGGCGGTGCCGTTCACGCCGGCGACGGGCCGGCGGTTCCTGACCGCACCTGGCCATGAGAGCGAAGGCATGGCCGCGCTGGTGCAGGGGGCGCTGGAGATCGCGACGCGGAACAGGCTGAGTTCCGTCCACGCCACCTTTTGCACCGAGGAGGAAGCCGAGCGCGGTGCGGCAATGGGCCTGCTGCACCGTGTCACGCAGCAATACCACTGGGTCAATGACGGCTACGCGGATTTCGATGCGTTTCTCGCCGCGCTTTCGTCCCGCAAGCGGAAAACCATCCGCCGAGAGCGCCGGATCGCGCAGGAGTTCGGCGGCGAGATCGTGCAACTGACAGGGGACGCGATCCAGCCCGAGCACTGGGACGCGTTCTGGGCGTTCTACCAGGATACGGGATCGCGCAAATGGGGTACGCCCTACCTGACACGGCGCTTCTTCGACATCGCCCAGGATACATTGCGCGACGATATCCTGCTGGTCCTGGCGCTGCGCGACGGTCGCCCCGTTGCCGGGGCCATGAATTTGATCGGGCGGGATGTGCTGTACGGCCGGTACTGGGGCGCGGTCGAGCATCACGACTGCCTGCATTTCGAACTCTGCTATTATCAGGCCATCGACTACGCGCTTGAGCACGGCCTGTCCCGGGTCGAGGCGGGCGCGCAGGGCGAGCACAAGCTGGCGCGGGGCTACCTGCCGGTGGAGATCCACTCGCTGCACTGGATCGCCGATCCGGGGTTCTCGAATGCGGTGGCCGACTATCTCGAAGCCGAGCGCAAGGCCGTGGGGGAGGACATCGAGGTGCTGACCTCCTACGGCCCGTTCCGGAAAGTGACGGAGGAACCGACATGACAGACAAGTTGACGGGGCCTGAGCGCGACGCTGCTCTGGCCGAACTGGCCGGGCGCGGCTGGGAGCTGATCGAAGGGCGGGACGCAATTCGGAAGACCTTCAGGTTCAACTCGTTCATCGATGCCTGGGGCTGGATGAGCCGGATGGCGATCCATGCCGAGAAGCTCGATCATCATCCCGAGTGGTTCAACGTCTACAACCGGGTGGAGGTCACCTTGACGACCCACGACGCGGATGGTTTGTCGGCGCTCGACCTGAAACTTGCCGAAAAGATGGACGCCTGATCCCCCATGGAATATCTCGACCAACTGCTCGCCTTCAAACTCACCTCGGACACGACCATCGGCGACGTGCTGACGATCGATTTCCTTCTGGGGGTCGTCGGACAGGTGACGTTGGCCGCCGTGATCCTGATCGTCGGCTTCTTCATCGCCGGTTTCGTCAAGCGCCGGATCATGAAGCTGACCGACCGCTCGCGGCATTTCGACAAGACGATGGGCAGTTTCCTGGCCAGCGTGGCGCGCTATGGCATTCTTGCTCTGACGATCATCTTCGTCCTGCAGCAGTTCGGGTTTCAGACCACCTCGCTGGTGGCTCTTCTGGGTGCCGCCGGCCTGGCCATCGGCCTTGCCCTTCAGGGCGTCCTGGGCGGCGTTGCGGCAGGGGTGATGCTGGTCGTGTTCCGCCCGATCAAGGTCGGTGATTTCGTCGAGGTGAACGGCAGGTCGGGCACGGTGAAGGATATCTCGATCTTCACCACCGAGCTTGCGTCGGTCGACAACGTGCAGATCATCATCCCGAACTCGCAGGTCTGGGGCAATGTCATCACGAACTACTCGATCTACGACACCCGGCGCGCCGAATGGTTGTTCGGCGTCAGCTATGGCACCAACCTTGCCGAGGCAGAGCGGATCATCCGCGACACCGTCCTGAGCGATCCGCGCGCGCTGTCCCAGCCGGAGCCGTTCATCCAGATCAACAACCTGGGCGATTTCTCGGTCGATTTCCTGGTCCGGGTCTGGGTCAAGGCGCCGGATTATTTCCAGTACCAGGCCGACATGAAGCGCGAGGTGAAGGAAGCCTTCGATGCCGGGGGGATCGAGATCCCGTTTCCGACCCGCACGGTCATCGGACAGTCCGCGGAAGCCTGACCCTCCTCGGGAACCCGCAGAGCTTCAAGCAACCTGCAGTTCCTCTTGGCGAAAATACTTCGGGGGGAGGCCCGGAGGGCCCGGGGGGGGCTGGCCCCCCGGTGTCAGATCGCTTCCAGAAGCGTCTCGCCGGTGGTCAGGTCGCAGGCGCCGATCTTCTCTTCCATCTGAAGCACCTTCACGACGCCGTCTTCGACGTAAAGCGCGCAGCGCTGCATCCGGTCCTTGAAGCCGATGGCGGGCACGGTGAATTCGAGGCCAAGTGCCTTGGTCAGCTCCGAGTTCCAGTCGGCGAGGATCTTGATGCCCTTGCCGGTCGCACCCGAGGTCCGTCCCCAGTGTTCGCACACGCGCACGTCATTCACCACGACGACAAGCAGTTCATCCACGCCCTTTGCGCGGAAGGCATCCGCCGTACGGATCAGGCTGGGCAGGTGCGCCGCCGAGCAGGTCGCGGTATAAGCACCGGGCATTCCGAAGATCACGGCCTTCTTGCCTGCAAGGCCTGCGCCGAGATCGAATTCCATCACCTCGTCTCCGACCTGGTAGGGGAGCGTGACCTCGGGGAGCCTGTCCCCGACCTTTACCATTGCCATGTTCGTACTTTCCTGTTGGTTTGCCTCTGGCTGAAGGTCGATATAAGCCGAGAAGACCGGGACGCCAGAGGGAAAACGCAATGAGCGGCATTGTCATCGTCGGAGCGGGTCAGGCGGGCGCCACGCTGGCTGAAACGTTGCGCTCCAAGGGGTTTGACGGGCCCGTCACCCTGGTCGGCGCCGAGGCCGATCTGCCCTACGAAAGGCCACCGCTCTCCAAGGCCTATCTCTTGGGCGACATGGCCCGGGAGCGGCTCTACCTGCGACCCGAGGCGATCTATTCCGAAAAGGATATCGTGCTGAAACTCGGACAGCCGGTCAGCCATCTGGATACCGCAGCAAAGACGGTGAAGGTGGGGGGCGAGGTTCTGTCCTATGACCAGCTGGCGCTGACAACGGGGTCTGTACCTAACCGGCTGCCGGCGGCGATCGGGGGCGATCTGGAGCATGTCTTCACCGTCCGGTCGCTGGCCGACATCGACCGGATGCGGCCGTTCTTTGCGCGGAATGCCCGCGTTCTGGTGGTGGGCGGTGGCTATATCGGGCTGGAAGCGGCAGCCGTGGCCGCGAAACTTGGCTTGCAGGTCGTTCTTGTCGAGATGGCCGAGCGCATCCTCGGACGCGTTGCGGCCCCCGAGACCGCGGATGTAATCCGGGCCGCGCATCAGGCGCATGGCGTCGATATCCGCGAGGGCGTCGGGCTGGAGCGGCTTCTTGGCGAGGACGGCGTGGTCACCGGTGCGCGGCTGACTGACGGGAGCGAACTGGCCGTCGATTTCGTCATCGTCGGCACCGGGATCCGCCCCGATACGCGGCTGGCCGAAGAGGCGGGTATAGGCTGTGACAACGGAATAGCGGTCGACGAGATGGGCCGGACCAGCGCGTCCGACGTCTGGGCCGCGGGAGACTGCGCCTCATTTCCCTACAAGGGCGGGCGTTTGCGGCTGGAATCGGTGCAGAACGCCATTGACCAGGCCCAGGCCGTCGCCGCGAACATGCTGGGGGCCGGAGTGCCCTATCTGCCCTATCCGTGGTTCTGGTCGGACCAATACGATCTGAAGCTGCAGATCGCCGGTCTCAACACGGGCTACGACCGGATCGTGGTTCGCAAGACGGATGACGCGGTCAGTCACTGGTATTTCAGGGGAGACACCTTCCTTGCCGTCGACGCGGTGAACGCGCCGCGGGATTACATGGTGGGCAAGCGACTTCTGGAGATGGGGCGGAGCGTGGCCCCAGAGGTCGTTGCCGATCCCGACGCGAACCTGAAAGCGCTTCTGAAGCCGTGAGGATCGTCGGCGGACGCATGAAGGGTCTGGGCCTGGCCTCGGTCGGGAAGGGCGACCCTGGCCGTGCGCTGCGCCCGACCTCGGACCGGGTGCGTGAAAGCCTGTTCAACCTTCTGGAACATGGAGGCTTTGGCGATCCGGTGCCCGGTGCCGTGGTCCTGGACGTGTTCGCCGGAACCGGCGCTCTCGGGCTGGAGGCCCTCAGCCGGGGGGCGGCGCAGGTCAGTTTCATCGAAGACGGTCGGGTGGCGCTTGGTCTGCTTGCGGAGAACATCCGCAAGGCGCGGGCCGAGGCGGACTGCCGGGTGATCCGGCGCAGCGCTCTGAAACCGGGCGCGCTGGCAGGCGAGGCGGCGAGTCTGGTCTTTCTCGATCCGCCCTATGGCAAGTCGCTGGGTCAGAAGGCGCTGGAGGCCTTGCGGGCCGGCGGATGGATCGCGCCGGGTGCGCTGGTGATCTGGGAAGAACGCGGCGCCCAGGAGGCGCCGGAGGGGTTCCGGGCGATCGAAACCCGGGGCTACGGCGAGACGGTCATCACGCTTTTGCGGGCGGAAGCCTGACAGGACAACGTTCCTTATTTTGTGCTCCGCAAACCAAATGCGTAAATTTTCATCTTCTTGTGGTAGAGTGGGTCACCGCCGCGAGCGCATGGGACGTGCCGGTTCGGCGTCACAGGGGGGTGAATAACAATGTCCGAAACTCAGCAAGGGACGTGCTTTTGCGGTGCGGTCGAGGTCGAAGTGACCGGGGCGCCCGAGGCGATGGGGTATTGCCACTGTGAATCCTGCCGGTCGTGGTCGGCCGGTCCGGTCAACGCATTCACGCTGTTCAAGAACGAGAATGTGCGCGTGACCAAGGGTGAGGAATATCTGGGTCACTTCATGAAGACCGAGCGCAGCGATCGCCAGTTCTGCACCAAGTGCGGCGGCCATGTCATGACCTATCATCCGCTTTGGGGCCTGATGGACGTCTATGCGGCGACCATCCCGACCCAGACCTTCACGCCGGGTGTGCACGTGCACTATGCCGAGACCGTTTTGCCGATGGCGGACGGTCTTCCGAAGATGAAGGATATTCCCGCCGAGATGGGCGGCAGCGGAGTGACCCTTCCCGAGTAGTGGCCTGAAGTCCGGGCGGCCGGTGTCGCGCGGTCCGCGTGAACGTCGTAGCATGTGCGCATGGATCGCGCTTTGCCTGGCAGATGGGTTGTCGAAGACCCGGTGGAGAGGCCTTGCCCGCGCCCACGCATGGCGGCGGACTGGCCGCTTGTGAGCGATATCCTGTCCTGCCGCGCCGGGGTCCCGGAGCATCTGATCGGTTGGCGAAGGGCCGCGGAGCGGGCGTCGCCGGAGCCATCGGCCTGCGCGGAAGTCAGCGATTTGCCGGACTGAGGCGTTGCGTCAGAGGCCGAGTTCAATCTTGGGTGTGAACGTGATCCGACGGCCCGTCTCGCGGTCATCGCCGCCGCCCGAGGTCAGGATGATCCGAGCGGCTTCGGCTCCGATCTCGCGCCTGGGCGTGATCGTCGTTGCGACGGGGACGGGAAGGTTCTCCACGAATTCGAGGCCGTTGAAACCGGCGATCAGGACCTGCTCCGGCACAGGCACGCCGCTTGCGATGCAGTGATAGGCGCAGCCGGCTGCCACATCGTCGTTCGAAGTGTAGATGCAGTCCAGGTCGGGCGCCTCGGCGAGGAGGCTTTTTGTCAGGGCGCGGCCTGCCCCAGTGGTGGACAAGGTCTCGCGGGTCTTCGTTGCCCGGAACGCCAACCCGTGGCGGGAGAGCGTCTCGGTGAAGCCAGCGAGACGCTTTCGGGCGCGGGTGTCCCGTTCGAGGCCGCAGCCGGCATAGCCGAAGGCACGGCGCCCTGACCTGATGAGGGCCTCCGCCATCGCGGCGCCTGCCGCATGGTGCGAGAGGCCGACGCAGGCATCCACCGGGTCGCCATCGAGGTCCATGATCTGCACCACAGGTATGTCCGCGGCCGCCAGCAGGCGCCGGGTTTCCTGCGGCTGGTCGAGGCCCGTCACGATCAGACCGGAGGGGTTCCACGAGAGCATGTTCCGGATCACGTCGTATTCGCGTTCGGGGTCATAGTCGGTGGTTCCGAACACGGGCTGCATGCCGCTGCCCGCAATCGCGGCAGCAATCCCGGAGAGAACCTCGGCGAAGACGATGTTCGTCAGGCCGGGCACGACCACGCCAATCAGATTGGAACGCCTGCTGGAGAGCGACATCGCAAGATGATTGCCCACATAGCCGATGTCGCGCGCGGCCTTCTGCACTTTGTCGATACTGGATCGCGAGACGTCGC
The DNA here is from genome assembly GCF_047314965.1 of Silicimonas lutimaris. NCBI lineage: Bacteria > Pseudomonadati > Pseudomonadota > Alphaproteobacteria > Rhodobacterales > Paracoccaceae > Silicimonas > Silicimonas lutimaris. The sequence goes on from NZ_JBLBVK010000041.1 coordinate 83,441, forward strand.
TGGCACCGCGCAGGGCGCGGGATGCCGTCATCTTGCTGACTCCGGCGGCAGCGGCCACGTCGGCAAGTGTCGCTCTCTTCGCGGTGGTCACGTGTGTCCGGTCCGTTCTGGCGGTTGGGAAATTGACTCTGAGTACGGGTTTCGGTATCGATACCGGTATCGGTACCGGCAATCTGTTGCCAGGTCAAGAATCACATCCGTGGAGTGGGGGAAATGTCAGAAAAAGCGAAGATTGCCATCATTGGGCTGGGGTCCATGGGATATGGCATGGCCCGGTCCTGTCTGCGTGCGGGTCTGTTGACGCATGGCTATGACGTTGTCGCGGCGCAAATGGACAGGTTCCGTGCCGAAGGCGGCGCAGAGGGAGCGATGGTCGACGTCGCGGCGACCCTCGACGCGGTGGTCGTGGTGGTACTGAATGCGGCTCAGACCGAGGACGTTCTGTTCGGTGAGGCAGGGGTCGTTCCGCTCCTGCGCAAGGGGGCCGTTGTTCTGGCTTGTGCCACTGTCCCTCCGGAATTCGCCCGCAGGATGGAAGCCCGGTGCCGCGACTTCGGCGTGCACTACCTGGACGCGCCGATCTCGGGCGGCTCGAAGAAGGCCGCGGCGGGGGCTCTCTCGGTCATGGCCGCGGGCTCGCCGGAGGCCTTTGACGCGGCGCGCCCGGTGCTGGACGCCACCGCCGAGACGGTCTTCGAACTGGGCGATGAAGCCGGGGCCGGGTCGGCGATGAAAGCCGTCAACCAGTTGCTGGCCGGGGTGCACATAGCGGCCATGGCCGAAGCGCTGACCTTCGGGATGACGCAGGGTGTTTCGCCGGCAAAATTCCTGGAGGTGATCAGCAAATGCGCGGGCACGAGCTGGATGCTGGAGAACCGCGCGCCCCATGTCGTGACCGGGGATTACACGCCGCACAGCCAGGTGAACATCTGGCCGAAGGATCTTGGTATCGTGCTGGACATCGCGCGGACGGCGAAGTTCAGTGCTCCGATCACGGCGGCGGCGATGCAGCAATTCGTGGCGGCTGCCGGGATGGGGTTCGGGCATGAGGACGATGCGGCCGTGGCCAAGGTCTATGCCCGAAACGTGGGTCTGACATTGCCGGGAGAAGACTGATGCTGCTGGGATGTATCGGCGACGATTTCACGGGGTCCAGCGATCTGGCCAATACGCTGGCCAAGCAGGGGATGCGCACGGTTCAGTATACCGGCGTTCCGGACGGACCTGCCGCTGCGGATGTCCAGGCCGGTGTCGTTGCCCTGAAGTCCCGTTCCATCGAGCCCGGCAAGGCGGTGGCGCAGTCGCTGGCGGCCCTGGAGTGGCTGCGGGCACAGGGTTGCGAGCAGATCTTCTTCAAGTATTGCTCGACCTTCGATTCCACGCGCGAGGGCAATATCGGCCCCGTCGCCGATGCGCTGGCCGAGGCCTTGGATGCCCACAAGGTTATTGTCTGTCCCGCCTTTCCGGGAACGGGACGATCGATCTATCAGGGCCACTTGTTCGTGAATGACCGGCTTCTGAACGAGTCCGGCATGCAGAACCACCCGCTGACGCCGATGACGGATGCCGATATCCGTCGCTGGCTGGCGTACCAGACGCGGTACGAGGTCGGGCATGTGGCGGCACGCGATGTCTTTGCCGGGGCCGGGCAGATCGCCGAGGCGCTTGAGCGCGAGCATCTTGCGGGCAAGAGGCATATCGTTGTGGATGCGATCCGGGACGCGGATCTGGTCGAGATCGGACGGGCGGCGAAGGGATTGCCGCTGATCACCGGCGGATCGGGGGTGGCGCTGGGACTGCCTGCGAATTTCGGCTGCACCGCCGCCGAGGTTCCGTGGACGGGGCAGGGCGGGAAGAGCGTCGTCCTGTCCGGCTCCTGCTCTGTCGCGACGCGTGCGCAGGTGGCTCGGCACGCGGCGAGTTATCCGGCGCGCGAGATCGTGGCGGCTGAGGTGATCGAGGGCCGGTTGACGGCGCGGGAGATTGCGGACTGGCTTCTGGCGGGCGAGGGCGTGCCGCTGGCCTACAGTTCGGCCGATCCGGCGGCGGTCGCCGAGGTTCAGGCGGCATATGGGCGCGAGCGGTCCGCCGACGCGCTGGAGGCGTTCTTCGCCGAGGTGGCCCGTCTTGTGGTGGCAGGCGGCGCGACGCGCGTCATCACCGCGGGCGGCGAGACCTCGGGTGCCGTGGTCGAAGGGCTGGGTCTGACGATGCTGGAGATCGGTCCCGAGATCGATCCGGGCGTGCCCGCCCTGCGGGCCGGACCCGATCTGGTGGTCGCGCTGAAATCGGGGAACTTCGGGGCGGAGGATTTCTTTGAGAAGGCGGACGCGGTGCTGGAGGGCAGGACATGACGGAATCCGCGCTGCGCGAGCAAATCTGCCTTCTGGCCAAATCGCTGTTTGACCGGGGAATGACCCATGGCAGCACGGGCAACATCTCGGCCCGGACCGAGGATGGCGGCCTTCTGGTCTCGCCGACGGGAACCAGCTTCGGGCGGCTCGACCCTGGCCGTCTGTCGCGCTTCGATGCGAAGGGTAACCTGATCTCGGGGGACAAGCCGACCAAGGAGATGCCCCTGCATTCGGCGTTCTACGATACCCGCAGCACGGCCGGTGCGGTGGTGCATCTGCATTCCTGCCATTCGGTCGCGTGGTCGATGATGCCCGAGGTCGACGCGGACGATTTCCTGCCGCCGCTGACGCCCTATGCGGTGATGAAGCTGGGCAAGGTGAAGCTGTTGCCGTTCTTCCTGCCGGGCGATCCGGCGATGGGCGAGGCCGTGCGCGGCCTTGCGGGCAAGCGCAGTGCGGTGATGCTGGCCAATCACGGGCCGGTGGTCGCGGGAAAGGACGTCGAGGCGGCCTGCAACGCGGTCGAGGAACTTGAAGAGACGGCGCGGCTGGCGATGATGCTGCGGGGCGTTGAGGCCCGGATGCTGACCGCCGAGCAGGTGCGCGCGGTCGTCACGAAATTCGATGTGGAGTGGGACGCATGATCCGGTTTTCGGCCAACCTCGGGTTTCTCTGGGCGGATCGCCCTTTGCCGGACGCGATCCGCGCCGCGAAGGCTGCCGGTTTCGATGCCGTCGAGTGCCACTGGCCCTATGACGTCCCATCCGAAGAGGTGGTCGCTGCTCTGGATGAGACCGGACTTCCTATGCTGGGGCTGAACACGCGGCGGGGTGACGTGGCGGCGGGCGACAATGGCCTTCTGGCGCTACCGGGCCGCGAGGTCGAGGCGCGCGCTGCGATCGACGAGGCGATCGCCTATGGCGCGCGGGTGGGTGCGGGCAAGGTCCATGTCATGGCCGGGTTCAGCGAGGGCGACGAGGCGCGGGCGTGCTACGAGGCCAACCTGCGCTATGCCTGCGAACAGGGCGCGGTTCATGGCATGACGATGCTGATCGAGCCGCTGAACCGGCACGATGCGCCGGGCTATTTCCTGAAGACGACCTCGCAGGCGAAGGAGATCATCGAGAGCGTTGGAGCCCCCAATCTGAAACTGATGTTCGACTGCTACCACGTGGGCCGGACCGAGGGGGATATCGTCACCCGCCTCGGGGAGCTTTTGCCGATCATCGGGCATATCCAGTTCGCCTCGGTTCCCGACCGCGGTGCGCCGGATCATGGCGAGATCAATTATCGGATGGTGTTTTCCGCGATCGAGGCGCTGGGCTGGTCTGCACCCGTCGGCGCAGAGTACAAGCCCGGCGGCGAAACGGATGCCACCCTTGGGTGGTTGTCGGATTTCGGCTGAGCGCACTTTCGGGCGCAATTGACCTGGCGCGCCATTTGTGATCACACTTGATCCATGCTGAGCCGCGCCGCCGATCCGCTTCCTTCCGCACATGACAGGGTTTACCGGACCCTGCGGGCGACGATCATGCACGGGGAAATCGAGCCGGGTCGCTCGCTGACGCTGCGCGGGATCGGCAAGGAGTTTGGCGTCTCGATGACGCCGGCCCGCGAGGCCGTCCGGCGTCTGGTTGCGGAAGGCGCGCTGACGTTGTCGAGCTCGGGCCGGGTATCGACACCGGAGCTGACCAACGAGCGGATCGAGGAACTGGCGGCGCTGCGCGCGCTGATCGAAACGGAGCTTGCCAGCCGGGCGTTGCCGCGCGCGCACCTGGCGCTGATCGACCGGTTGCAGGCGATCAATGGCACTATCGCCGAGGCCGTCAGCAAGGGCGACGCGGTGGCGTACATCAAGCGCAATCTCGAATTTCACCGCACGCTCTACCTGCGCGCCCAGGCTCCCGCCATGCTGGCCATGGCCGAAACCGTCTGGTTGCAGCTTGGGCCCACGATGCGGAAGCTCTACGGGCGGCTGAACCGGACCGAGGTGCCGGGGAACCACCGCCTGATCCTCGCGGCTTTGCGCGCCGGTGACGAGCCGGGCTTGCGCCTTGCGGTGCGGACGGATGTGACGCAGGGCCTTAGAATGCTGGCGGGTTAGCGTCTCTTCAGTATACCTGATCCGATCCATCAGTATTTCGCGATTGACGAGACGCTGCCGAAGGGCGCAACTCGCGACATGAAAGACCGCACTGCCCTTGTCACGCCGATCCTTCTGGCGGCGTGCCTGATCATCACAGTCAATTTCGCGATCCGCGGCGCGTTCGGAGTTTTCCAGATTCCGATCGCCGAGGAATTCGGCTGGCCGCGTGCGGAGTTCTCGATGGCGATCGCGATCCAGAACCTGTTCTGGGGCATCGGGCAGCCGATCTTCGGGGCGATTGCCGAGAAGATCGGGGACAGGAAAGCGATCTTTTTCGGAGCGGTTCTTTATGCCGCCGGCCTGGTGCTGTCTGCTTTCGCGACGACGCCTTTCGCGATCCAGAGCCTTGAGGTTCTGGTCGGTCTGGGCATCGCGGGTACCGGCTTTGGCGTGATCCTGGCCATCGTGGCGCGGTCCGCCTCGGACGAGCACCGCTCGATGGCGCTGGCGATGACGACGGCGGCGGGATCCCTGGGGCAGGTGTTCGGCGCGCCTCTGGCCGAGTGGATGCTGTCGTTCCTGCCGTGGCAGACCGTCTTCCTGGTGTTCGCGGCTGCGATCCTTGGCGTTCTCTTCGCGCTTCCCTTCATGCGTGCGCCGGTTCTGAGCAAGACCGAGATCGAAGAGAGCATGGGAACCGTCCTGTCGCGCGCGTTCCGCGATCCGTCCTATGCGATGATCTTCATGGGCTTCTTTTCCTGCGGCTACCAGCTGGGCTTCATCGTGGCGCATTTCCCCGCGCTCGTGACCGAGATGTGCGGGCCGATACTGCCGGGCAGTACGCTGCATGCGCTGGGCGTCACGACGACCTCCGCGCTGGGCGCGGTCGCGATCTCGGTGATCGGGCTGGCCAATATCGTCGGCACGCTGATGGCCGGGTGGCTGGGGCAGCGCTATCCGAAGAAGTACCTGCTGGCGAGCATCTATGCTGCGCGGACGATCATCGGTGCGGTTTTCATCCTGAGCCCGATCACGCCGATGTCGGTGATCCTGTTCTCGGTCTTCATGGGATCGCTCTGGCTGGCGACCGTGCCTCTGACCAGCGGGTTGGTCGGCTATCTCTTCGGTCTGAGGTACATGGGAACGCTTTACGGTTTCGTGTTCCTCAGCCACCAGCTGGGCAGTTTCCTTGGCATCTGGCTGGGCGGGCGGCTTTATGATGCGACCGGAGACTATACGCTGGTCTGGTGGCTTGGTCTTGCGGTCGGCGCCTTCAGTGCGCTGGTGCATCTGCCGATCCGCGAGGAAAAGCGCGGGCTGCCGCAGGCGGCCTAACGGTCCGAGAGAAACTTACGCAGGGCTTCGGCAATCTGCGCGGGGTGTGTCTGAAGAAGGACGTGTCCGGCACCGGGGATCTGCACATGGTGCGCGTCCGGGTTCAGTTCGGCCAGCCGGCCCATCGATGTCAGCGGAATGACCGGGTCTTCGGCACCCCAGATCGCCAGCACGGGCAGGCCTTCGCGCCCGAGCATCCGGTGATCGTTGTCGCATGTCTCGCGCAGGGCGTAGCGCCGCGAGGACAGGAGAGCGGGCAGAAACCCCCGCATGCGGGTTTCGGAGGCCTGCCGGTCCTCCAGATCGGGGATGACGGTGGCGTTCGAGCGGTGCTCGACCAGTTCGCGCCGAAGCGCCATGCCGCCGAAGACGCGGGTCAGCCAGTCGCCCAGAACGGGGAGCGTCCAGATGCGTCCGGCAACGGTGTCGTAGACCGGTGTCAGTCCCGCGGGTGCGATCAGGACGAGTTCCGAGACCCTGGCCCGGTTCGCAGCGGCATAGGCGGTGGCGATGACGCCGCCCATGGAGTAGCCGACGAGGACAAAGGGCCTGTCGATCATCTGGTCCTTGATCAGGGCGTTCAGCTGCCGGATGAAGAAGGCCGATGTCTGCCGCGCATGCGTCCGGGCCGAAAAGCCGCGGCCATAGAGATCATAGGTCAGGACGCGGTAGCCGAGCCCGCTCAGGCTGCGCTCGGTCGCGGCGAAAATGTACGAAGGTGTGGACAGGCCGTGGACGCAGATGGCGACCGGCCCGTCCTCCGGTCCGCTCCAGCGGTAATGGGTGGCGCCTCCGGGCAGGTCCGCGAACTTTCCTGGTGCGTCCTGTCGCCGGACCCTCCGGCGCATCGCCTCTGCCAGGAACGGCAGGGCGACAATCGCAAGGGCAACGAGAAGGACATACGTGGCCAAGGTCGGGGCTCCGGATCAGTACCGTTTGGGCTGGGTCGCCGCGCGCATGACGCGCCGGTGCGCAACCGCTTCGCGCCATACAAGTATCAGTCCTGACAGCATGATCAACGCGATGCCCGTCCAGGCCCAGATATCCGGCCACTCGCCGAAGATGCTCAGACCCCAGAAAACGGCCAGCGGCATGGCGGCGTATTCGAACGGCGCAACATAGGCCGCCTCGGAGCGGCGGTAGGCCTGGCTGATGGTGAAACCGCCGAGCGAGGAGGTTATGCCGAGCAGGCCGATCAGCACGAGATCGAAGCCCGAGGGCCAGACCCAGGCACGGAGGAGGAACTCCATCGACGGGTGGTCGAAAGTCTCGTACCGGCCGTCCCCAAGGAAAAGGCCAGCGGAACCGGCGAAGAAGAAGAACGTCACCTGGATGTAGAAGGCCATTGCCGTGGCGTTCTCGGTGCCGCCGATCTTGCGGGTCAGGATGTGCAGGGTGGCATAGCCGAAGGCGGCCACCAGGGGCAGCAGGGCCGCCAGCTGGAACGCCTCGGTGCCCGGGCGCAGGACGATCAGTACGCCAAGCATCCCCGCCGCGATGGCCGCCCAGCGTCGCGGGCCCACTGTTTCACCGAGAAAGATGACCGAAAAGACCGAGATTGCGAGCGGCGAAATGAAGAAGATCGCCACGGCCTCGGCCAGCGGCATGGCGGCAAGTCCGAGGAAAAAGCAGAAATTTGCGAAGACCACGCAGGCGCCACGGGCGATATGGGTGCCAAGCCGGCGGGTCTTGAGCATCGACAGCGACCCGCCTGTCAGCGGAACCAGGACGGCGAGGATGAAAGCGAGACCGAAAAGGGTGCGGAAGAAGATGAGCTGGTAGAGCGGGTAGCCGCCGGACAGGAACTTGACCAGGACGTCGTTGGTCGAAAAGCACAGCACGGCAACAAGCGCCCAGATGGCGCCGACCGGTGTCGAGCGTTCTGCATCCGTCAGTGTCATGGGGCGTGTGTCTCCGTCACCCTGTTACGCCGGGAAAACGCTCCAGTCCATGCATGTTGTACGCACCGCAGGGATGGACGGCTGGACAGGAGCCGGACGGCTCCTAAGACAGAGGCATGGATACGGAACCGGACACAGCCAGATCGGCGGCCTTGCCTTGGCGAATTTATCTGCTGTCCGCGTGGATGCTGCTGACCGCCTTGTTCTGGTTTCTTAACCCCGGCGCGACCGAGGGGTTCTCGTCAGGTGTCCGCCTGCTGTTCTGGGCGGTCCATGTGGGGTTGCCGCTCGCTCTCCTTCAGGCGGTGCAGGTCTTCCTATCATGGCTGCCTCGGGCGGCCTCTCTTGCTCCTGTTTGGCAGGTGGTGCTGGCGGGCATCATCGGCGGCGTGCTGTTCACGCCCGTCGGGCTTTTCCTTGATGGCGTTTTCCCCGATCCCGACGGAGGGCGGGTGCAGCCGATGCTGGGAGCGGTGATCTCCGAGCTGAGCAGCATCGTGCCTCCGGTCGTTCTGGTCTGGCTGGCCGTGAACGCGCCGCGGCTGGTGCAGCCGGGGCGCGTGCCGGAGTCGGCGGCACAGGAGAGAAGAGCCGAGTTCTGGAGCAAGGTTCCCGAAGGACTGGGCGACGATCTGGTCTCGGTTTCTGCCGAGCTGCATTACATACGCGTCCGCACCCCGCGCGGCGAAGCCCTTGTGCTCTATCCCTTCGGCAAGGCCGTCGAAGAGTTGGCCGGGGAGGGCGGGCTGCAGGTTCACAGGTCGCACTGGGTGAAGTTCGATCACGTGGGCGAGGTGATCCCGCGGAAGGAGCAGGCGGAAATCCGGCTCGACACGGGCCAGACCCTGCCTGTCAGCCGGCGGTACAAGGCGGCATTCCTGCAAGCGCTGCAAAAGGCCAAGTGACGGCTCGTCGCTCGTGCATGAACGCTCGTCGCTCGTGCATTCCGTGTTGCCGGACGTTCGGGGCGGCCGAGATGCCTGTCATGGTTTCTCTCGACAAAGGACGTCACATGACCTTCAAGACTACGTTTCAAGCTGCCGGGCTTGCCGGTTTGCTGTCGGCCGTTGCCTCCGGGGCGGCATGGGCCGAAGGGTTCTATCTCAAGGCTTATGGCGGGGCATCTGCGCTTTCGGACAGCGACATCACGATTTCAGGTTTGGGCACGGACAGCGGCGTCGGTTTCGGTTCCGGCACGATTGCGGGGGCTGCAGGAGGCTATGCGTATGGCGGCTGGCCGGTGTCCGCCGAACTGGAATGGACCTACCGCACAGGTGACAGCGATGCCGGGGCGACGGCCGGGGGCGATTTCGCGTCTACGGCGCTGATGCTGAACGGCGTCTGGAACCTGGGAAAGACAGGGCGCCTGACACCCTATGTGGGTGCCGGTGTCGGCGTCGTCACCGAGATCGACTTCGATGTTCCGGCGGGCGCTGCCGCGGGGGAATACAGCGACACCGGTATCTTCGCCTTCCAGGCGTTCGGCGGTGTGTCCTATGCGGTCACGGACCGCTTTTCGGCCTTCGGGGAGCTGCGCTACTTCGATGCTGGTTCGGTTACACTGGCAGGTCCGGGCGGAGCCACGCTGAGTGCCGACTACAACACGCTCGACGTTCTGGCCGGCGTATCGTTCAGGTTCTGAGCGCGCGCTCGAGCGCATCGAGAAAACGCGAGCGGTCGGCTTTCGAGAAAGCCCGGCCGCCGCCTTGCCGGAACGGATCGGCGGCGCGGAGATCGGCGGCAAGATCGCGCATCGCCAGCACGTTGCCGATATTCGCCGCCGTCAGCGCCTCTCCGTTGGGCTTCAGGACTCTCGCGCCCGCCTCGACGCATTTCGCTGCAAGTGGGATGTCGTTCGTGATGACGACATCGCCGGGGCCCGCGTTCGACGCGATCCATTTGTCGGCCTCGTCCGCGCCCTCGGAAACGAACACGCTTTCGATCAGGGGATTGGGCGAGGGACGGATGCCGCCGTTCGAGACCATCTTGACGGTCACCTTGCGGCGGGTGGCCACGGTCTCGACCTCGGATTTGACCGGGCAGGCATCTGCATCGACATAGATCATGGGGAGAGGGTGGCCTCGTTGGGACGCGGTGGCAAGAGACGGTGGGACCGAATGGCGGACGGAGCGGCCAATCGATGACTCGGTTTGCGCGGCATCCGATGTTCTTCGGATCGCCAGTTTATAGGGTATTTTCTATCATGATACGAAAGCGTTGTCCTGGCCGGGAACAATAATCCGGCAGGTATCGAGGCGCATATTGCACCTCGATACCCCTTTTTCGCAACGCTGATGGGTTTCAGCTATCAGCGTGCTCACAGGTTACGTTCGGGTTGAACGGCATCAGAACGCCCATCGGGTTTTCTCGGAACAGCCAGACGTGCTGATCATAGTGCGGCATGAAGCCATGGGCCTCATCGCCTGGCGTGTTCGGATCATCCGCCATATGATCCCACATACGACCGTTGAGCATCGGCGCTTCGCCCATTCCGGCTGCCTGCCAAGCGGCTTCGAACACAAGGTTCTCAACTGCAACGAGTTCGAGCGATCCGTCTGCCTGCGGTTCGTAGATCAGGATCGAGGGTTGTGACCAATCGGTGTAGGTCGACTCGCCATTTACGCGCGGTTCGGTTCCCGTGATCTTGAGCATCGCCGGGTGAATGTAATGTATACCCATCGCGCCAAGTTCAGCGGGCAATCCCTCGCCCGCTGCAGAGACACAATGGTTGTCCGGTGTGATGTAGCCTTCCGCCAAGGCCACATTGATATCCTTGTATTTTTCGACGCTGGCGCGCATCGCTTCAAGATCGACTTCATCGGCCAGGACCGAAATCGGTGCCAAGGCAGCGAGCAGCGCCAGGATTGACGTCTTCTTCATTTTTTCCTCCCAAATGCCGAGTTTGGCGAGCATGAGACTCATATCGGCATTGCCATCTTATCACGAAAACGAGAAATTTTCTTCGCTCTCAGACTTCGACCGGGAGATCGCCTATACTGAAAGAACCGTCGCGAGCCGCGGTCGAGGCCGCGAGGAGCAGGTTTGGAGGAACATCATCCGGGTAGGTTTGTCGTTCTTGATCGCCGCGCTTCTGACGCCGCTTGCTGCGCAATCCGAAGGCACGGACATTCCGGATTGGGCTGAAGTGAGCGCAATTCTCACAGAGCGATGTGTGATGTGTCACTCGGAGGTTGCAGGAGCTTCAAAGGGTCTCCGGCTGGACGACTATGAGGCCGCGCTTGCCGGAAGCGAGCGGGGTCCGGTCATGGTGCCCGGAGACGTATCGGGCAGTGAGTTGATCCGTCGATTGCGCGGTGAGAGCACGCCCCGCATGCCGTTTCTCAGCCGCCCGCTGCCGGACGACCAGATTGCCTTGATCGAAAGCTGGATAGCCGCCGGTATGCCCAATCGGAATGGCGCGCGGTAGCCCGCAGCCGAAGTTTGAAGATTGGTTCAGGAAAGCAGGGTGGCCGGGTCTCGACCTCGGATCTGATCGGGCAGGCATCGGTGTCGGCGCGCATCTTCGACGGCGGTAGTCACGAGATAGTTCTTTCTTCAAGCGCCGCCCGCGCGTAGCGTTCACAGGAAATGGAGAAGTGACATGGCGGCACTCAGCCCGACTGATCTGATCAGGTTATTTTCAGAATGTTTTTCCGCAGGCGATATCGATGGCCTGATGGCGTTGTACGAAGAGGGCGCGGTATTTCCGAACCACCATGGAACGTACAAAGGGGCAGAGCAGATCCGTCCTGTCCTGCAAGGCTATATCGACTCCGGTGCTGTCATTGAATTCGAAAGCCAGGTCGCTTTCGAGACCGGCGATATTGCCCTTGTCCAGAACGGGTGGACACTGACGACGGCAGGTGGTGACAAGGTCACGGGGGTGAGTGTCGAAGTCGCCAGAAAGCAATCGGACGGTACCTGGCTATACGTGATCGACAGTCCCGATGGAGCGGCTCTTCTCGGCCACTGAACTTGCCCTGTTACCCGGTGAAGAAGGCTTGAAAAGACCCGATGCGGGCGTCCACGCGCCACCCCTGGCGCGCGAAAGAGGATAGACGCCTGCCCGCGCCTCCACTTTGGGCATCAGCATCCTCGCGCTCACACTCGATCAGCGGGTTGAACGAGAGGTGAATTTGCGAGCGAGGTCAGCCAAGGATGCAAGAAATGCCGGCGTCTTGCTCGGAAGCATCTCGAAATGCGTCGACGCAAGCTTCGAAGCCCGGATCCGGTCGGACAATCCGCGTGGCAGCGTCGCCGGATCATCGGCATGGGTGCACGACAAGACGAGGGCTCCCCAATCCGACCAAGGTGCGAACTCGACAGCTTCTCTCGCATGCCGCCGTGCATTCTCGATGTCTCCGTCGTGGAGGGCGAAAATTGAAAGAAGTGTCTGAAAGTAGTGATATTGTGGCAGCGCGATATCGACTTCAATGTGTTGTTGGAAGCGGGTTCGTGCCGCGTCCACCTCTCCGTTGAACAGGTCGATTTGCACCCGCGTCAAATGCGCCAGCTGGAAGTTCGGCGTGATGGCCATCGCCCGATGACAATCGGCCAGGGCGCCGTCGATATCCTGCTGCAGCCAGAACTTGAGATTGCCGCGTGTACGCATTGCGAAATCCACCTCCGGACCGGCGAAAACCGCGCGCTCCGCGATCTCCATCGCTTCCTGAACGCGGTGCTGGCTGCGATCGATCGCGATGAGGGGATACATGTGAACATATGTCGCCGCCAACATCGCCAGGGCCATTGGGCTTTCAGGAAATCGCTCGGTTGCATGCGTCAGAATACGTTCCGCCGCACCCGTATCTGCAGTTGTAATTCGCGAGTAGTGGTAGGCCGCTTTCTGGAGGAGTTGTTGCAGGTCGAGCGTCTCATCCGGCTCTGAGAGAAGCCTCTTTCCGAAATGGGCTATGGCTGAAACGCGCTGCACGTTCGTGACCTTCCGCGCGAGGCGCGCGACGAACTCTTCCCTGGGCTGGTCAAGAAGTTCGAAGACCTCTGCGAAGAAAATGCCACGCCCACCGGTTTCCTCGATCTCCATGAATACGTCGAGGACGTTGTTTCGGCTGCTGATCGTGCCGCGAATGACATAGTCGAAATCTCCGGATTTCGACGCATCCGTCGCTATTCGAATTCCGGCTCGGCGCGAGATTGAACGAACGATCTCCTGGCGTATGCGTTCGCCGAGATGCAGGGCCTCCTCTCCGCCCGAGCGGATTTCAATGGCGCGCACACTGATGACCGGCATCCCACTTGGCGGACCAGCCGTCGTCGGGGTTGCCACGAGCAGGAAGCCTCGCCCCGGAATGGTCTGGATGATCTGCCGCGCATCGTCGCCCAGAGCCTTTCGGATATCCCGGATGCACTGCGACAGGCTTTCATCGGTTACGGTGACGCCCGCCCAGACACGAGACACGATCGCGTCCTTGCCCACCAGCTGCCCCGGCGTTTCGGCCAGGATGGAAAGGGTCTGGATGGACTTCCGACGAAGCGGTAGCACCTTGCCATCCTTGTCCAGGAGCATTTCCGCCGCCGGATCGTATTGGCACTCTCCAACCCTGATCATGGCCGGTAATTTCCTAAAAATTTCAGATCGATTTCAAGACGCCAAAACTTCGCTGCCGCAGACTAACTCTTATCCGGTGAAGACGAAACAACTCCGGAACACGATCAGAAAAAGGAGCTTGGACATCGCCATGAGGAAAATTTCGAAAACGATCGCCGCCGCAGCAGCCTGTGTTGCACTGGGTAGCCCAGCCTTCGCGGATCAATTCATCGTTGCGCTCTCCGAACCGATCACGGAAGCCCATGCGCGCGTGCTGGAAACGCTGAAGATCAAGGTCGTGGACGCCTTCGAGTTCGAAGGAGCGAACATCGCGGTTCTCGACGCGCCCGGAGATGCCTATCTCGAGACGCTGTTCAACGTCATCAGTCCAAAGGCCCTTTCGCTTGCGGCACTGCCCGTTGACTGGACCGACGACGCCATGGGACGCATCGACACCGCCACCCGGCTGATGTTCGGAACCGAAATGACCTGCGGATTCTGTTCGTCGTGATAAGTTGAACCGAATGGCGCCGCTCTCCTGGCGGCGCCGTTGATTGAGGCGTGAGAGCTATGGCTTTGGATGTCATCGGAGTAGGTTTCGGACGCACAGGCACGGAATCCATGAAGGAGGCTCTTGAACTTCTTGGATTCGGCCCGTGCCATCACATGTACGAAGTGCTGAGCGACAAGGACCGGTACGATCGATGGCTCGCGATTTTGCAGGGTCGTGCGGAACCGGACTTGCCCGCATTGCTCGAAGGCTACCGTTCCACCGTCGATTGGCCGTTTGCCCTTTACTGGCGAGAGCTTGCGGCACTTTTCCCTGATGCCAAGGTGCTGCTGACGGTCCGTCCTGCCGATCAATGGTACGACAGCATGGACCGCACGATCCTCGATCTGATGCGCAAGCCGGAAGACAACAAAATGGCGGACGCCTTGGCCAAGAGGGTCTTTCCAGGTGGTGTCGAGGACAGGGCCGCTGTTATCCAGGCCTATCTCGACAACACCGATGCGATCACGTCCACGATCGGGGCGGACCGCTTGCTTGTCCATGAACTGGGAAGCGGATGGAGGCCGCTCTGCCGCTTCCTGGGCTGTCCGGAGCCGGATCGCGCATTTCCCAGGACAAACGAAGCCGGGGGCTTTCACGACCGGGACAGGACGTTGACGGGCAAGCGGGATGCAGAGAGCTAGAGTCTCTCCGCGGGGGCATGCATTGGTTCTTGGCCGGACGTTTCCTCACGACATCAGGCGAATTTCTTGCCGCCAGAGTTGCTCCGTGTGAAACGCGATGTGGTCCTCCACGAAGCTTGAGACAAAGAAATGCCTGTGGTCGTAGCCTTTTGCTTCAGCCTTCACCCGGATGGAGCCTTCGGATCAAGCTTCGCAGCCACGTCGCCGCCAGGAAGATGACAAACCATGGCAGGGCATAGGCCAAAGCGATCAACCAGCCGAACAAGGCTGCAAAAAAGAGGGGTCCACCATCAGAATAGGCCTCGTCCAAGAGGTCTTCGCTGGGATTCTCCGTGGTCCTGACAAGTTCCTGCAACTGTTCGAAGTGGGTGACGACGGAGAGGAAGTAAGCCGCCCATCCGACCACGACGATCAAGAGGATGATCACCCACCATCGCGGCCTTCGCCAAAGGAAGCGCGATGCCAGGAGCACTGCGGGCAGCGCTGAAAAAATTCCACCGAACAAAAGGCTTTCAAACGAAATGATGATCTCTCCCATGCGCCGCCATGTGGTCTCTGGCGCGGACCTTTTCTGGCTCTTGGCTCAGTCCCCGCAGAGCCCCAAGTTGACCTGCGCTTACCGCCAGAGCTGTTCCGCGTGGAAGGCCACGTGGTCTTCCATGAAGGTCGAGACGAAGAAATAGCTGTGATCATAGCCCTTCTGCAGGCGGATGGTGGCCTCCATGCGCCGCGTGGCAACCGCTTCGGCAAGGGCCTCGGTCTTGAGCAGATCGCCGAACTGGTCGTCGGTGCCGGTGTCGATCAGAAGCGGTGCGTCCAGCTGCCCGTCGCGGAGGAGGCGGGTGGCGTCATGCGCCGCGCCTGCCTCGACCGATCCGAGATAGGCTTCGAACTGTTTCCGGCCCCAGTCGCTTGCCGTCGGATGGCAGATCGGTGCGAAGGCCGAAACGGAGCGGAAGCGGCCCGGCGACTTTGCCGCCAGCGTCAGTGCGCCATGACCGCCCATGGAATGCCCGGTGATAGACTGGCGGTCAGGATCGAGCGCGAATTTCGCGAATAACAGGTCCGGAAGGTCGCGGAGAATGTAGCTTTCCATCCGGAAATGCGGCGCCCATGGCGTCTCGGTCGCGTCGATGTAGAACCCGGCCCCCTGGCCAAGGTCATACGCTTCGTCGTTCGCCACGCCCTCGCCCCGGGGCGAGGTATCGGGAAACACCAGCGCGATGCCGTGCTCGGCAGCCCAGACTTGCGCTCCGGCCTTCACCATCGCGTTCTCGTGCGTGCAGGTGAGGCCCGAGAGGTACCAAAGAACCGGCACGGGGCCGTCCTCGGCCTCGGCGGGCAGGAAGAGCCCGAAGGTCATGTCGGTGCCCGTCGCGGCACTTCGGTGCGTGTAGACCCCTTGCCGACCGCTGAAGCACTTGTTGTCCGAAACCGTGTCCATGCGTTTCTCCCTCAAAGTGTTTCCAGCCAGGCGATGGTGGCGGCAACCGTCACGACCGACACGGCGGTCGAGACAAGGATCGCCGCCGAGACCCGCTGGGGCGCGACATTGTAGTGCTGGGCGAGGATATAGACGTTGCCCGCCACCGGCAGAGCGGCGGCAGCCACCATGACCTTGGCCGCAAAGGGATCGACCGGCCAGATCACCAGCGCCGTCAGGGCGACGGCGGCAGGGTGGATGAAGAGCTTGAACGCACTGATGGTCACGGCGACCGACATGCGCTCGGCCGATTTCGAGGCCAGCGACGCGCCGATCGCGAACAGCGCGCCCGGTGTGGCCGCGGCTCCGAGCAGCGTCAGGAATTCCTCGGCCGGTGCCGGCATCGGCAGGTTCCATGACGACCAGACGATCCCCAGCACCACCGAGACGATCATCGGGTTCTTCACCAGCCCCATCACGACGGTTCGCAGGATCCCCAGCGAGAGACCCCCGCCACGCGATCCCGTGATCAGGATCACGATCAGGCTGGAAAAGACGATCAGGTCCACCGAGAGCATGATGATGATCGGCGCGACGGCTTCGGGTCCCATCAAGAGCGCCAGCATCGGAATGCCGAGAAACCCGATGTTCCCAATGACCGAGCATTGCGCTTCGACCGCGGCTTCGGCCACGCTGACGCCGCGCAGCAATGAGACCACGGTGGCGATGACGTAGACCGACGCCGTGGCGGCCAGGTAGGCCTTGATGAAGGTCCAGTCGAGAAGCTGCTCCAGTTCCAGCGATGCCGCGAAGCGGAAGATCATGGCGGACAGCGCGAAATAGAAGACGAACTTCGTCAGGTAGGCGGTCGCTTCTTCGGTAAAAAACCGGGTCCGGCCGGAGATATAGCCCAGCCCGATCACGGCGAAGAACGGAAGAGTCTTGAGGAAGATATCCCACATGGTGGTCCGCCTATCATGCAGGCGGCGCATGGAAAAGACACGGCGCTTGCCTGTCGCCATTTCCGGCAGTACGCGGTGGCAATGAGCGCCGCTGTCTTCTTTGCCGTTCTCGGGGCCGCCGCCCTGCACGCGTCCTGGAACGCGCTTATCCGCATTGGTGCCTCGAAGGTGACCACGATGCTGGTGATGACACTGGTGCAAGGCGCGCTCGGTGCCGCGATGACAACGCAATTTGCCGTCCCGGCGGCCTCTGTCTGGCCCTGGCTTGTGGCTTCGGGTCTCTTTCACGCGGGCTACAAGATCTTCCTCGCCTTCGCCTATGAGCACGGAGATCTCAGCCGGGTCTATCCCATCGCGCGGGGCGCGGCGCCGCTGATCGTGCTGGTGGTCAGCACCTTCGCTCTCGACGAGGGGCTGCGCGGGCAGGACATCGGCGCGATCCTGATTCTGGGGCTTGGCATCCTGCTGATGAGCCGGGGGGTCTTCACGTCCGGCGAAAGCGTCCGGCTGGTCCCACTGGCGCTGGCTTCGGCCGCGATGACCGCAGGGTATTCGCTGGTCGACGGGATCGGCGCGCGCATCGCGGGCAACGCGGCGATGTATGTGGGCTGGCTGTTCCTGCTGGACGCCCTTCTGTTCACCCCGGCTATCGTGGCGCTGAGGGGCAGAGGCGTGGCGAAGGCCTCGGCCCGTGTCTGGATGCTGGGCAGCGCTGCGGCGCTGTTTTCCTTCGCGGCCTATGCGATAGCGGTCTGGGCGATGACCCAGGCGCCGATCGCGCTGGTGACGGCGTTGCGAGAGACATCGATCCTGTTCGCTGTGCTGATCGGCTGGCTGGCCTTCGGAGAGCGCATGGACCGGGGGAAGGCGGGAGCGGCGGCCCTGATCCTCGCAGGGGTGGTCCTGACCCGGCTTTGAGGATTTCCGCCTCCGGCGGCCGTATTTTAACCAGGAAGAAAGAAAATTTGAGTCAAATTGCTCGCGCGGTACAGGGAGCCGTCCCGATGACCGCCCAGGGAGAAGGGCAACCTTCTTCGGAGGCGTCCCGAGGGTTCGGGGCGCCTCCCGCGTCTTCTTCCTGGGTCAAATACGGCGGGGGTGCGGGGGCGGAGCCCCCGTCCGATCCGGCCGAATTCAATTGCGGGACAGCGTTTCGGCCAGTCGCATCAGGGTCACGGCCTCGGCGCGGTAGCCAAAGGTATCCTCGCCCTTGGCGCCGTTCGCGAGCGCGATCGCCTCGGGCCAGGTCCAGCTGCCCAGGTAGTCGCCGCTGCGCAGAAGCTGCCCGAAACCGGCCATGGCGACCGAGAATCTCACGTCCTCGCCGGCGGTGCCCCGCTCGCTGCGGATAGGCGTCTCGATCAGAACCGAGGTGGTTTGTCCCGGTTCCTTGTAGCGAAGCTTGAAGTAACCGAGTTCGCCCGTTGGAGCAGGCCGGTCGTCGCGGGCCTGGGCGTAGCGCAGCGGACCGTTCCGGATGGCGTCGGAACCGACCGGCGTGACCTCGTAGATTGCCGTGACGGTGTGGCCCGCGCCGATATCGCCGGCGTCGATGCGGTCGTTGTTGAAATCCTCGCGGGCGAGGGCGCGGGTCTCATAGCCGATCAGGCGGTACTCCGCGATCTCGGCGGGATTGAATTCCACCTGGATTTTCACGTCGTTCGCGATCGGGAAAAGCGCTCCGGTCAGCTGGTCGACCAGGACTTTCCGAGCCTCCGACAGGGTGTCGATATAGGCCGCGGTGCCATTGCCGTTCTGAGCCAGCGCCTGCATCGTCGCGTCGTCGAGGTTGCCGCGACCGAAACCGAGGACGGAGAGGTAGGTGCCCGTTTCGCGCTTGCCCGCGATGAAGTCCTTCAGTGCGTCGGGGTCCGAGAGCCCGACGTTGAAATCGCCGTCCGTGGCAAGGATCACGCGGGTCACCTCGCCATCAGCGGCCATGCCCTCGGCCACCGCATAGGCCTGTTGCAGGCCCGCCTGTCCGGCGGTCGAACCGCCGGCTTCCAGCCGGTCAAGCGCGGCGAGAATGGTGGAGCGTTCGGCGGCGCGGGTGGGCTCAAGCACCTGCCCGGCGCTGCCCGCGTAGGTGACGATGGAGACTTCGTCCTCGGGGCGGAGCTCCGACAGCATCAGGCGGAAGGACTGCTTGAGGAGCGGCAGTTTGTTCGGGTCCTGCATCGACCCGGATGTATCGATCAGGAAAACGAGGTTGAGGGGCGGGCGGTCGCCGATGGCAGGCAGCGTTCCCTGGATGCCGATATGGACGAGGTTCGTGCCTGCGTTCCAGGGCGTGTCCATGACGGTGATCGTGGGCTGGAACGGGTGTTCACCGTCTGGCGCGGGGTAGGCATAGGGGAAATAGTTCACCATCTCTTCCACGCGCACGGCGTCGCGCGGTGGCAGGCGGCCCGACATCAGCGATTGCCGGATCACGGAATAGGACGCGGTGTCGACATCGATGGAGAAGGTCGAGACCGGGTCCTCCGTCGTGACCTTCAAGGTGTTTTCAGGGGCGTTGGCATAGGCTTCGGTGTCGCTTTCGGGCTGGAGCAAGACCGACTCGGGCGGCCGCGGCGCGTGCATTACAGTTGGGCGTGACCTTTCCGTGAGGATGGCTCCCACGGCTGCGGCGACGCCCTGGTCCGCGAAGGACTCCGAGGCGGCTTCTCCTTCCGTCACGGGCTCGTCAGCCTGCACAAGAGTGCTGGGTTCAGGCGCGGGATTTGGCTCGGCGAGTTTGGCCAGACCGCGTTCGGCGCGATCGTCGGCGGGCGGTGCCTCGGCGGCGCGCGGCGCGGGCATGGCAAGGTCCTGACGGAGCGCATCGGCGTCCGGTGCGCTTTCGGTCATCGTGGCGTTGCCTACAGGCGCGGCACGCTCTTCGGAAACCCTGTCGACCAGAACCGTATCGGGGGCAGGGGGCATCAGAAGGCTTCGCCCCTCGGGCGTCACCAGGATCGCGCCCACCGCAATCAGTGCCGTCGTGGCCACCAGGCCGCCTTTCGTCGTCATCGCGTGCATCATCGCTTTCACTCCGTCCAGAAGCCGGGACATCCGGCTTTTCTGAACGATCTGACGCGGGGCCGGGCGTGATCCTTGGAGCACGGCGAAATTTTTTTCAGCAAGCGCAATGTTTTCGCGCCTGCGGGCATTGTCCGGCGCGGGCGTCGCGGCGTCGAAGGCCGCTTTCAGATCGTCGAACTCGTCAGCCATTCTCGGCCTCCTTCAGCGCGCGCAGGCGCTTCTTTACCTCGGACATACGCCAGCTGATCGTTCCCTCGCTGACGCCAAGGACGTCCGCCGCCTCGGCATGTGTGACCTCGTCGAGCACAAGCGCCACGGTGTCGCGCAACTCGTCGGGCAGGGCGCGCATCGCAGTGGTCAGCCAGTCCATCGCTTCGGCGGCCTCTGCGGCTTCGGCGCGCCGGGCGGTTTCAACCTCTCCCCAGCCGTCAGCGGCGCGCGCCCGGGTAGCAGCACGGCGGCGACGATCGTTCGATGCGTTGACCACAACCCGGTAGAGCCAGGTCGTGAATCGTGCATCCCCACGGAACGCCGCGATCTTCGCGGGCAGAGCCGCGCAGATGTCCTGGGTCAGGTCCTCGGCTTCGGCGCGCGCGCCCGTCAGGCGGAAGCACAAGCGGAACACGCGGTCGTAATGGCGGGCGACGAGGCTGGTGAATGCCTCGCTGTCGCCATTGGCCGCGGCTTCTGCCAAAGCTTCATCGGTCACGATCATGCGCATCACGATGGGTATGACGCGCGGGAAAGGTCAATCCTTGGAGGAACCGCCGATTTTTTTCGCAGACTTTCGCATCGTCAAGGAAGGATTGCCGCATTGCCGGTTTTCGATGGAATTGGTAACAGCGGCTGACCACGGAAGGGACTGATGCCATGCCCGTCATCACGGAAATCGCCGACCTGAAACGCCTCTACAAGAGGCGCGTCCCGAAGATGTTCTACGACTATGCCGAGACCGGCTCCTGGACCGAGCAGACCTTCCGGGACAATACCAACGATTTTCAGGAGATCCGCCTGCGCCAGCGTATCGCGGTCGACATGGCGAACCGTTCCACCGCGACCGAGATGGTGGGCCAGGAGGTTGCGATGCCGCTGGCCCTGGCTCCTGTCGGATTGACGGGCATGCAGAACGCGGATGGAGAGATCAAGGCGGCGCGGGCGGCCGAGAAGTTCGGGGTGCCCTTCTGTCTGTCGACCATGTCGATCTGTTCCATCGAGGACGTCGCCGCGCACACGAGCAAGCCCTTCTGGTTCCAGGTCTATACCCTGAAGGACGACGATTTCATGCGGCGGCTGATGGATCGCGCCCATGCCGCGAATTGCTCGGCCATCGTGATCACCGTCGATCTGCAGGTGTTGGGCCAGCGTCACAAGGACCTGAAGAACGGACTGTCCGCCCCGCCGAAGCTGACGCCGGCCTCGATCGCCAACATGATGACCAAGGTTCCGTGGGGGCTGGAGATGCTGCAGACGAAGCGGCGGTTCTTTGGCAATATCGTGGGCCATGCACAAGGCGTTTCGGACCCGTCGTCGCTGTCGTCGTGGACAGCCGAGGCCTTCGATCCCTCGCTGAACTGGGAGCGGATCAAGGAACTCATGGACATGTGGGGCGGCAAGGTGATCCTGAAAGGGATCATGGAGGTCGATGACGCGGTGAAGGCGGCCGAACTTGGCGCCGACGCGATCATCGTGTCGAACCACGGCGGCCGGCAGCTGGATGGCGCCTTGTCGTCGATCCGTGCCCTCGAGCCCATCGTGAAGGCGGTGGGCGACAAGACCGAGGTCTGGATGGACTCCGGCATTCGTACTGGTCAGGACGTATTGAAGGCCGTCGCCCTGGGTGCAAAGGGAACGATGAGCGGACGCGCGTGGCTCTATGGTCTGGGGGCGATGGGCGAACAGGGTGTCACCAAGGCGCTCGAGGTGATCCACAGGGAACTGGATCTGTCGATGGCCTTCTGCGGAAGGCGCAACATAAAGGACGTGGATCGCGATATCCTTCTGGTCCCCAAGGGTTTTTCCGGGGAGTGGGGCTGAGTCGTTCCGCGCCTTGAAGCGTCAACAATAACCGGCCTTAGTGGTTATTGTTTCTTTTTGATGTAAAGATGTCGCGGCGCCGACCCAAAAACGGCCTGTTTCCTGCCACGTTCTTGCCGCAATCAAGCGGGGGACGTAGATTTCGCCCCATGACCAGTGCTCTTGATCATCGGTATGGAAAAATCCTTGCGGCCGCAGCCATTCTGTCGGCCGCTCTCTCCATGCCTGCACAGGCTCAGATGCCCGCCAGCCTGACCGAGGCGGCGGAGTTCCCGGCGGAAACAGCAGCAATCGTCCAGGCGACGGCCCGGCTTTTCGATGCCGTCGAGGCCAGCGGACGGCCTCGCGGCGGCCGGCCCGTCATCGCGCGCCCCGTTCTTACCAAGCCGGCCAGTGTTCGTGCCGAAGATGCCAAGGCCGACATCCTGGTCTCGCGCGGCCCCGTTGATCATCTGACAGGCTACCGCATCAGCTGGTACCCGGTGGACCGGTTTCTTGGGTCCGTCGATTTCATGGGAACATGGGACGGAAACCGGAACCTCGTCTGCGGTTTCGTGACATGGGACCTGACCGATCCAAAGGCCCCGGTTCTGGAGAGCGTCGATGCGACCTTTCTGGACATTGGCGCTTTGTCCGGCGAAAGCGCCGAGACTATCCACGCGGCACTCCTTGATGCGAACTGTGCCTACGGAGCGATAGACGCGAACTACGCGTTTTTCGAATAGGGCGGTAACCGACCTCTTCAGGAGCCCCTTACGTCTCTGCCAGCAGCCCGGGATAATCCAAGGACAAGTCCCGAATTTCCGGCGGCCGATGGGTGCCGGGGTGTAACGTGGGCGGCTTCCAGGCCTGGCTGGTGCGTCGTCTCAATGGATGGAAACGAAAAGGGCCGGCGATGGGTTGGCGCCGGCGCCGTCATTTCCTCGAAACCTTCGATCCAGAACTTCAGTTCGGTTTGGAACCCGACCGAGAAACTCTCATGGTTCGATTCCGAACTCGCTCCTTCGTATCCAACGCGCACTGACGTATCGAGGCCCCCCGAGGTGAGCATTCGCACGCCAAGACTTATGCGTGCGCGTGCATCTGTATTGGCTTGCGTACTGTCATCCACGCCGACAAGAAAGGCATCGCCTTCGAGTGTTGCGCCAAGTCCAGAGAGGGCGAGCGGGCGTTCGAAGGAAATACCCAACTCGGCGCGCCGCACGGTTGTGGTTGCTGCCGCAACGGGATTGCTGCCTGCGTCGATGTATGCATCCGCATCGTCCTGAGCGATGGTGTAGGACAAGGTCGGCCAGATCACCGAGTTCCCGAGTTCAGTTCGGCCCGCCAGAGTGGCCTGGAACAGGGCACGGTTACTGTCATACTCGGCGCCGTCTATGGAGTTTTGCGATTGGCCGAAGAGCAGTCGGCTTTCGAAGTAAAGCTGATCCCGAAGGCGCGAAACCATATACGGTCCAACCGGCCAACCGGTGTGGTTGATCTCGCTCCCGGCGCTGTGCGGTCGTCCTATATCTCGCCATAGGCGAAATGGCCCGAGGTGAACTCGGTCGAATCCGTGAAATGATTCCGGCTCCAGGTCTCCGCTCCGCTGGAGTCCTTTAGGACAATGACAAGGTTTTCGCCTGTCGGCTCGAAGGAATCTGGCTCCGCAGCCGGGTCGCGTCGCACGCCGACACGAAACTCGACCTCGCAATAGTCTTGGGTCACAAAGAAGAGACCCCTATTCCCGATCACGTCCACGATGACGGCATGGGCTGGTGTCGCAATGCCCCCAGCCAGCATGATCGTCGCCGCCCAAAGGCTGCTGCTGAACAGGTGTCGGATGGTTGGGCGCTTGTCTCTTTCGGAGCATGTCATACTTGCTCAAATCCATTCTTTTAGTCAGTTCTTTTGTGCAAAATGCACCGAGGGCATTGTTGGGCAGTCGGGCGAAACCACGGCCGCCGAGGGTTAATTGTTTCGAAATTTGAAAGAGTTGCTTTCCGGAAGCGACAAAACCGCGCTCTCAATCTGAGCGATATCCGGGGTCTCGTTTTTTCCCTTTTCAACCCCCGTTTCCCCCGCTATACGCCGCACTTCATGGGCGGACACCCTTGGAGGCCGCCTGAAACTTGAAAAATTGGAGAATTGACCATGGCTGGTGAGATCCCTGATCTTCACGCCACGGTACGGACGGGGACAGGCAAGGGGGCCGCTCGTCAAGCTCGTAGAGACGGGCTCGTACCTGGCATCGTTTACGGCGGCGGAACCGATCCGCTCCCGATCAACGTTCCCTACAACGTACTGTTCAAACAACTGAAGCAGGGCCGGTTCCTTGCGACGCTGTTCAACCTCAAGGTTGACGGTCACGACGACGTGCGCGTCATCTGCCGCAATGTGCAGCGCGACGTGGTCAAGGACCTGCCGGCGCACCTCGACCTGATGCGCCTGAAGCGCACGTCGAAGATCGCGCTCTACATCCCGGTCGAGATCCAGGGACAGGAAAACTGCCCCGGTATCCGCAGGGGTGGTGTTCTGACCATGGTGCGGCCGGAAGTCGAGCTGAAAGTCACCGCAGGCGATATTCCTGAGAAGATCGTCGCAAACGTGGCTGGCCTGAATATCGGCGACACGCTGACCATCTCGATGGTCGACCTTCCGGCTGGCGCGAAGCCGACCATCGACCGCGACTTCGTCATCGCGAACATCCAGGCCCCGTCGGGTCTGGCCAGCCAGGCAGACGAGGAAGAGGCTGACACGGCCGAGCCAGAGACCGAGGACGACGCCGAATAATCCGGCTTTCGTCCCTGACGAGACAAGAAAACGCGGCACTGACGGTGCCGCGTTTTTTCTTTTGCCCCAATGGTTGGCGCATTGGCTGAATTCCGGTCATCTTGCGGCCATCGAAGGCCGTCAGGTTTGTTCACCACTCCGAAAGCCGAAGGCTTTAGTCTAGTCTTGTCCTCAGGGAGGGACCCCAATGAACGAGGTTCCAATGTGTCTGACTGTCGAAGCTCTTGTCCTGTTTCTCAATCTCTTGCCGCCCGATATCGTGACGACCGGGGCGGACATGATCACCGTCCATGCGCAGACCGGAGACGCGGTCTGGGAGGCGGACGGAGATATCTGGAGTCTCAGGCCCTCTGAAGGCCAGGTGTCCCAAGCCGGCTGACATCACGCGCGACGCAGCGCTCGCGTGTTTCACAGCTTCGGCACACCGCCCTGCATCACAGTCAGGAACCAGCCGGTGTCGATGTTGCCACCGCAGAGAATGACCGCAACTTCGCGACCGCGCATGGCGCCCGCTTCCAGCATCAGCGCGGCAAGCGCAGCCGCCCCGGCGCCTTCGGCAAGGTTGTGGGTGTCACGGTAATAAACCCGGATCGCCTCGGCGACGGCCTCCTCGGTGACGGTGACGATCCTTTCGGCGCCGGGTCCATAGATGTCGAGAGCCGCCTGCGCCGGTTCGCGCACCGCGACTCCGTCGGCGAAGGTCCGCGCACTGTCGGTGGCGATGATCCGGCCAGCTTCGGCGGATAGCTTGGCGGCGGGAGCGTGTTCGCTGACGACACCGACGATCTTGGTTCGAAGCCCAAGCGCATCGCGGGCGGCGATGCATCCGCAAATCCCCGAGCCAAGGCCGATGGGCACGTAGAGCGTATCGATCTGCGGCTGGGCCAACAGCAGTTCATAGGCATATGTCGCCACACCGCGCACCAGTTCGTGATGAAAGGAAGGCACAAAGGTCAGGCCCTCCTCGGCGGCGATACGAAGCGCTTCGTCGCGCGCGGCTTCGAAATCCGTGCCAACCTCGACCAGTTCGGCGCCGAATGCCCGCATTGCGGCGTTCTTCTCGATGGAGTTGCCGTGCGGCGCGCAGATCACTGCACGCAGGCCCGCCTGTGTCGCCGCCATCGCCTGACCCTGGCCGTGATTGCCACGTGTGGCAGTGATGATGCCGGGGCAATCCGGCTGAGTTCGTTTCAGCCAGTCGATGAAGGTCAGCGCGCCCCGCACCTTGAACGATCCGGTCGGCGTGTGGTTTTCGTGCTTGACCCAGACCTTGCATCCAAGACGCGCTTCCAGCAGGGGCCAGGCATATTGCGCCGTGGCTGGCATCCGCGAATGCACAAGTTCTGCGGCCGCGATGAGTTCGTCTCTGCTGAAAATCTGCTTCTTCCTCTTGGTCCAAATACTTCGGGGGTCCGGGGGCAGAGCCCCCGGTCTGTCGGACGCCGCCAGGCGTTCGACGGGTCGCTGTGCCTAAATTGCCCGTCCTTTGTCGTCGTGAGCATCCGTTCTTCGCCGAGGGTCAAGACCAGATCATATTGCATGATCTTTCCGGTTCCTAGACACGGGACGAATATCCTTTGGGTTCAGTCATCATGCCTGTCGTCCGGGGTGGCGCGGCGATTGATCACAAGGGCAAGAAGCGTACCGGCGACGAAGCCGCCCAGATGCGCCTCCCACGCCAGGAGGCCGCCCGTCGCATAGTAGAGAGCCACGTTCATCGCCGCCAGCAGGAGGGCGCCGCGGGCCACGGGCCACACCTGTTCCTGAAGCACGACGCGGTCGCGGAGATCCCAGGCCAGAAGCGCGCCGGCCAGCCCGAACAGTGCGCCGGAAGCGCCGACCATCGGGCGGTAACTGTCGGAAATGAGCGCAAATCCGATGGCACCCCCCAGAAGGGCACCAACGTAGAGGAGCAAGGCGCGTGGGGTGCCGATGCGTTCAAGAACTGGGCGACCGAGAGAGAAAAGCGCAATCATGTTGACCACAAGGTGCACCAGTCCCGCGTGAAGGAAGCCATAGGTCAGGAACATGGTCGCCGGTTGAAGGGCGTAGTTCGGTTTCCAATCCTTCAGAAGCCCCGGCCAGAAGCCGCCGTATTCATATATCAACTGCCGGAAGCGGGGGATTCCGAAGGCACCGAGGTCTCCCAGTTGCAGAATGATCTCGATCGCCGTGCAGAGTCCGGTCAGGGCAACAAGCCCCCAGCCGTTCATGACAGGGGACTCGGTGGGTGCGCCGCCGGAGTCAGCGGTCATCGCTTCAGAAGCCGAAGGTAATATCGCGCTGGATGTTGAAGAAGACGGTATTGGACGTCTCTGTTGTAAAGCCGTCGGTGGACTCGCGGACATGCGACAAGCCGGTGCTCATTTCCCAATCCTTTGCAAGTGTCCGGGTATAGGAAATTGTCGCAGTCGCCCGGTCGTCGTCATCCGCTCCGCCCAATTGGTTGACCGCCGAATAGCTTAGAACGGCGCTCCAGCCTGAAATATCGTTGATCTGGTCGCGATACCCGACGGATATGTCCGTGTTGTTGTAATACTCCGACCTGTCCACCGAAGGTGTCTGCGAAAGTCTTGCTGTAAGCGCACCAGAGCGCGTCTCGCGCTCATAAGCCACGCTGGCTTGTGGCCGCAATGCGGTGTCACCTTCCTGGTCGACGATCCCAAGCGAGAAGGCGAGGCTTCCGGCTGGCAAAGTGACGCTACGGCTTACGCTTGCTTCGGTCCGCCTGCCGCTGTCATCGATACGGCTGGACAGTTCAAGCTCGTACGCTCCATTTGGCCGATCTTGCTTGACGGAAAGTTCAAGTCCGATCCCAGTGTTCGTGACCGTTCCGACCTTCGCGCGGTCCAGTAAAAGGTCTCCCGTAAAGCTGAGACCTCCCGTGGTCTGGGCTGCAAGGCCTGCGCCGACATAGACGTTGTCTCTGTCGATTGACGTTTCGGTTTCCCGAGAGAAACCGGAGAGGACGCGGATCGTGCGCGCCGGATCGATTCTGAAGAGTGCGGTCGTGTCGATATAGAACCCGTCGTTGTCGATCAGGTCCGGATCAACCGTATCGGTGTAGTCTTCGTTGAAATATCCTGCCAGGACTTCAAAGCCGAAGGGCTGATCGATACCTGTCTCAAGGCCAACGTCGATACGAGTGAATGCCGCAGTGCCGTCGTCGATGACCAGCGTTCCCGTCCCGATACCGAAGATCGGCCCGGATGTGACCACAGTGTCGTCAAGGTTGTATTCGTTATATCGGGCCAAGAAATTCATAGCAGACGTGGCGCCACGGCGGGCGTAATTCAAGCGCACCTCCGTATTCTCCAGGTCAAACTCGTCGTCGCTGCTACCGCCGAATTCTCCGACGATTTCGCTTCCAAGTCCGAAAGTCAGCGTTTCCGAACGGGTCACGCTGCGGGCGCCGAAAGAAAGCCCTGTGCGCGACGTTACGGACGTATCGCCCGATTGGCGGTCATCCTTGAGCTCGATCCCTTGCGACAGGGAGAGTGTTCCGGAAAAACCTGGACCCTCCTGCGCGAACGCAGGAGGGAGGTATGATACCGAAAGCGCAAGGGTTGCTGTTAGAGAAAGACCCGTCCGCAAATATGTCATCCGTACTCTACTCGAAGAGGCGGCGCTCGGGCACGATGATTACGTCACCGCTACGAAGAACGATGTCACCTCCAACCGCTGCCCCGTCCGCGATTGCTTTATAGTTAATTGTCGACACGGACTGCTGACCCGTGCGCGCGTCCGTCCGGCGAAGGACGATACGCTTTTGAGCCGCGAAGGCGGTAAACCCGCCGGTCTCGGCCAAAGCCTGCAAGAGCGTCGTTCCACGGCGCAGGCTCTTTTGGCCCGGCGCGGCGATTTCGCCCATCATGTACACGCTGATTGATCCGCCGGAAGACGATGATGCCGTTGCCTGCGTCAAAGACGCAACCGTCACGAAGACGTTCGGCTCGGATGCAAAATTGCCAGCAATTCCAGACGTGATAGCCGCATCTACCTGGCTTGCCGTGCGTCCTGCTGCGGCTACGGAACCCGCGAATGGAAACGAGATCGTTCCATCAGGAAGAACCAGCACCGAACGGTTCAAGGACGAGTCCTCGAGAACCTCGACGGTCAGCGTATCGCCCGGCCGAATTAGATAACCGGATTGAGCAGAAGCACTAACGGCAAACATGGTCGCGACGAGCGCAAGCAGATACGTTTTCATTTTTCCCACTTTCATAACACCACTTCCCCCAAAGTGAGTACCAAACATTCGTCGGCACTATTGCCCATCAAGAGGGCCTTTAGAAGCCTTTTCTTGATATTTCACAACTTTAACTCCCTGCTTTGCGCCTCAAGTGCAACAATTCCGTACTTGATTGGTCATTTTGATCTCACGGATTTCCCTCAAGGTATTCCCGAGCCTCGACCAGCTGCGGCCGGTCGTCATCTTCGGACGCAACTTCGACCGCACGCTGGAAGGCTTCGGCCATCTCTTCCCTACGTCCCAGAGCCTCGTAGACCTTGCCGAGGTGGAACTGCACGATTGGGTCGTTGGGCAGACCTTCTGCCGCCGGTTCGAGATATCCCAAGGCCTCATCGAAGCGGCCCAGTCGATACATGATCCATCCGTATGTGTCCTGGAACGGCGGCGTCTGCGTGCCGCGAAGGCGGCGAGCGACCGCATTGGCCCGCTGCAGGCTTTCGTCATCGGAACGATATGTGGCCAGGAGGCTGGCGAGGTTGTTCGCGATGACAGGTGAGCGCTTGTCGCGGGCGTAGATCTGTTCGTAGATCTCGATTGCGCCATCGATGTCTTTCGCTCGTTCCAGGAAGGACGCCTTTACCCAAAGCAGGTTGATGTCCTCTGGCGATGTTTGCAGCGCGACTTCGAGAGTTTCCTGGGCTTCGTCGACACGCGCCTGTGCCGCAAGGACGCGGACAAGCTGAAGTGCTGCGGCCGGTTCGTTGGTTTCTTGCATCGTCGCGCGGATGATCGTCTCGGCTTCGTCATAGTTCTTTAGAGCGATGTGCGTGCCACCGAGAACCAGCTTGGCCCGTGTATTGTCCGGGAATTTCTCGACAAGTTCCTGGGCCAGGGTCAGAGCCTCCTCACGCTGGCCTTCGTCAAGGCGCGCACGGATCAGCGCGACCGCCGCAGTCGCGGACCCGGTGTCATCGCCGGCAACGAGTTCCTCGAGGTAAGCGATGGCGCGTTCACGGCCCTCCCGGCGACCAAAGATCTGGTACTGGAGTTCTTCGGCGCGTGTTCCGGCTTGTTCGCTGTCGATACGGCGTAATGCTGCCTCGACCTGTTCCGCGCGCGCCCAGTCTTCGGCTTCGAGGTGGACCTGACCCAGCAGGGACAACAGGTCGATATTTCCGGGAGACCGGCGCAGTGCGCGCACGAGGACGTCCTCGGCGGGTCTGTAGCGCTCCTGCAGGAACAGGCTCGTCGCCAGCGCGAGGCTTTCCCGGGGCGCGTTGTCGGAGGCTTCCGCGGCTTGCGCCAAAAGGTCCTGCGCCAGTTCCTGGCTGCCATTTCTCTGATGCGCTTCGGACATCAGCATCAAGGCTTCGGAGTCTTCCGGTTCACGGTCCAGGGCGGTGCGGAGCGACTGAAGCGCCAGTTCCGGCTGGTCCGCGTCGATCTGCCACCGGGCCATGGATTTCAGCGCATCGACCTGGCTTGGGTCCGTTTCCAGAACGTCTTCAATCAGTTGTCTGGCACCGACTTGGTTCCCAGTAGTGTCCAGCATCTTTGCGAGCGTGACCTTGAAGCGATTCGTTTCGTCGCTTGGTTCTGCGCCTTCAAGCACCTTTTGCATTTCCAGAATTGCGGTGTCGCGGTCGCCCTTGTCGAAAGTGATGCCGGCGCGGAGGGCCTGGAAGAGTCGGTTGTCTTCGTAGGTTTCGATTGCGGTCGCGATCTCCGCGAGCGCAGCCTCGTTCCCGCGGACCTGCCGCAGAAATGTAATCAGTGTGACATGGGCGGCTTCAGGCTGAACTGCGGCCGCCAGATCCTCTCGGAGAAACTGTTCTGCCGCATCGAGACGTCCGCGCCCGGCAAGCTGACGTATCAGAGCCACCTTGCTTTCATTGTCATCGGGGAACCGGCGGACGGTTTCCCTCAGGTGCTGCTCCACTCCATCCTGGTCGCCCATTGCGCTCAGAAGTCGAGCCTTGGCGATATACATGCTCCGGTCTTCCGGATTTTGAACGATGGAAATATCGACTATCTCCAGCGCGGCAACGAAGTCTCCCTCGCGGGCCAGACCGTCAAT
Source organism: Silicimonas lutimaris (assembly GCF_047314965.1). Taxonomy (NCBI): domain Bacteria; kingdom Pseudomonadati; phylum Pseudomonadota; class Alphaproteobacteria; order Rhodobacterales; family Paracoccaceae; genus Silicimonas; species Silicimonas lutimaris. Next base: position 114,343 of record NZ_JBLBVK010000041.1, read on the forward strand.
TATGATACGTTGCAGAATGAGGTCGTCTGGGAATGTCTTGAGAAGCTCCCGGGCCTCGCGGGTCAGCTCGCGAATTCGGGTGTCGTCTTTTGCCAAGGCCGCCTTGCGGAATTCCAGAGCAAGTTTCGCTGTGTCCACTCCGGGCAGTTCAACATTCGCTTCGAAAAGAGCGGTTCCGTGGCGCTCCGCCTCGTCCCAACTTTGGGTTTGGAGGGCCAACCGGGTCAGAGCGAGCCGTGCCTCGACATGATCTGGATTGGCTTCGACCACGCGGAGGTAACTGGCATAGCTTTCCTGGAGATTCCCGAGATCTCTGTTCGCCTCTGCATAGGCAATCCTGGCGTCGATGTTTCCGGCATCAAGTGCGAAAACGTTCCGGAACTCGACGAAAGCACGCTGCACATCGCCGGCCTCAAGCAGGTCCGTTGCATTTTCGAGATGCTTTGCTGCACGCTCTTCGGCTGAATCGCATGCGGCAAGAATTCCGACTGCAAGGGAAAGTACTGCGGCTCTGACGAGGTTTTGGCGGAACATAAACTACTCCTGCTGGAATGCCGCGCAAAAGGTATCACACTTCAGCGCGCCAGCCAGTCCGGTGCAGGCAGGAATTCATTGCGCGTGGGCAAACTGCCTCAGACGCCGGTTCCCCGGAATACGACTGAAATTGTCTTCCAGAGGATGCCGGCATCGATCGCGAGCGACAGATCGCTATCGTACGCATCGTCGTACATCGCGCGTTCTGAGAAGTCGCTCATATGGCGCTCGGAAACCTGCCAGCTTCCGGTCATGCCAGGGCGCAGGCGATAGTAGGCGTGGCCCGGATACAGTGCTTGTTGGTTCGGCATCATCGGGCGCGGGCCTATGAGTGACATGTCGCCACGAAGAACGTTCAGTATCTGCGGCAGTTCATCGAGTGAGGTGCGGCGCAGAAGTTTGCCGATCCGCGTTACGCGTGGGTCGCAGCTGAGCTTCTGCTTGGAGACCCATTCCAGGCGTGCCTGTTTGTCGCTCTTAAGATGCAGGTCCAGCATCTGTTCGGCATCGGGAACCATCGTCCGGAACTTCCACATGACAAACCTGCGTCCGTCCTTTCCGACCCGTTCCTGCCGGAAGAATGGGGCATTCCCGTCCATAGATATGAATAGTGCCAAGACCGCCATGAAAGGGAGAACGATCGGCGCTGCGAGCAGCACCGCCAGAACATCGATGGGGCGTTTTGCGAAATTTCTGTAAAAACCGAAGCGCGCTGCCGAACGTCCTGCTGTAACAGCAGTCGCCTCAGCCGAGCGGCGGATACTCGTTGAATGTACCGTCATAAACTCTCGCCGAAAGAAAATCGGCCCCCAAAAAATACACAGTTACACCACCGTCCGGTCATTTTTGCAGCAGCAAAACGTGCCAATCGAGGCAGCCTCCAACAGTTATCATTTGCCTATGCGAAATCAAATAAAGAGGTGTGCCTTCACCAAAATTTCACATCGAGAGTGCAGTTGTTCTTGCCGTTTTGGCTCCCAAAACCCCTGATTTGAAAGGTGATTTGGGCACTTTTGGGCCACATTTTTGCCATTTTGGCGTCCGGCGTCGTCATGCCCGGCAGAATCGGCTTAGAGAGACTTTGACGCAACGGTCTCCGGAAATCTTCGACACTGTTTCCAGCTCTGAGACTATCCTGAAGCGCAGGAATCGGATCTAGGTTTGCGATTCGTGATATTGTACCCATATGAATTGCAGAAATGCCGCATCCGGGACATGATGTGGCCTTTCGTAAGTTGTCTGGAGACTCAGACCCAGGCGCGGCGTATAAACATTCTCCGTGGGGTAGTAGTGAGACAATGACGAGTACTGATCTGTATATGGAATATTTCGGGTTCTCCGAGCGGCCGTTCACGCTGCTCCCCGATCCGGATTTTCTCTTCTGGTCACGGGCGCACCGCAGGGCCTTTTCCGTGCTGGAATATGGCGTCATGACGCGCGCACCCATCACTATCGTCACTGGCGAGGTTGGCGTCGGCAAAACGACGCTGGTCCAGAAGCTTCTGCAGACCCTCGACGACGATGTGACTTTGGGCCTTATATCCAATGCGCAGGGCGGACGGGGCGAGTTGCTTCAGTGGGTGTTGAACTCACTTGGCGTCGAAACCGACCTTTCGGCCGCCTATGTCACCCTGTTCCAGCAGTTGCAGGATTTCGTGATCGAGGAATATGCGTCCGGCCGGCGGGTGATCCTGTTGATCGACGAAGCCCAGAACCTCTCCATCGAGGGTCTTGAAGAACTGCGGATGCTGACCAACATCAACTCGAACAAGGACGAGTTGCTTCAACTCATCCTTGTCGGTCAGCCGGAGCTGCGGCAGATGATCATGCGCCCCGAGTTGCGCCAATTCGCGCAACGCGTGACGGCCACATACCATATCGCGACGCTGGATCGTGCTGCTGTGGCGGGATACATCCAGCATCGGTTGACGCATGTGGGCGGTACGGGCTCCGAGTTCACGGCGGAAGCCATCGATCTCGTGCACAAGCACTCCCACGGAATTCCACGACTTGTGAACAAGCTTTGCGATTTTTCCATGGTCTATGCGGCCACGGAAGAGCGTCGCGTTGTAGATGCCGCGATTGTCGAGGAAGTGCTGGATGACGGCATCTTCCTGCCGGCTGTAACGATTACCGGAGAGGCTGCGGAATGAACTCTGACATCAACTTCTACCTTGCGCTTCTCAAGAGGCGCCTGCCGATCATGATTTCGGTAGTCATCGCCTTTTGTGCGATCGGTATTTTCTTGGCCGTGACGCTTCCGCCAAGTTACCGCGCGGACGCGCGGTTGCTGGTTGAAAACCCGCAGATCTCGAGTGAGATGGCGGTCACGACCGTACAGACTTCCGCGGACAAGCAATTGCAGATCATCGAGCAACGCTTGATGACGCGGGCCAACATGATCGACATCGCCAACAAGTACGGCGTTTTCCAAGATAGCGGCGAAATGCAGCCCGATGAAATCTTCGAGGCGATGGAAGACAGGGTTGATATCAGCGTTATGGCGGGCGACCGGCAACGTGCGACGATCATGACGATCTCGTTCGAAGACGGTGATGCCCGGATCGCAGCGAACATCGTGAACGAACTTGTCACGCTTGTCGAAAGTGAGAGCGCGTCGATCCGCCAGACCGAGGCCGGGGAAACTGCCGAGTTCTTCGAAGGTGAGGTCGCGCGTCTCAGTGAGGAACTGACCCGAAAAAGCGCCGAAATCGTGTCGTTCAAGGAGGCGAACAAGGACGCGCTTCCCGAAGAGCAGGAGTACCGGCTAAATCGTCAGAGCCAATTGCTGGAGAGGTTGAGCCTTTATCAGCGAGACCTTGCCTCCCAGAACGAACAACGCAACCGGCTACTTGCAGTCGGAACGGCGTCGGGCGTGCCGGCGGTAACACTGTCACCCGACCAGCAGCGACTTGCCGAATTGCAGAACGATTTGAACGGCTTGCTGTCAGTCTATTCGGAAGCCAATCCGAGGGTGAAGATGGTTCGGTCTCAAATCAGCCAGCTGCAGGCCACCATGGATTCCACCGGAAACGGAACCAGCAGTGTCGACCCGATGCAGACCATGCTTGATCTGCAGATTGCCGATATCGAGGGAAGCATCGCGTTTCTGACATCGAGTGTCGCCTCAACCGAGGCCGAGCTTGCCGAGTTGCAGCTGGCGATCGAGAAGACACCTGAAAATTCGATCCGCCTTGAAGCGCTGACGCGCGACTACGACAACGTCCAGAACCAGTACAATCAGGCGGTGTCTTCGCTCGCAACCGCAAAAGTGGGCGAAAGCATCGAAGTTCAGGGGCGCGGCGAGCGCGTTTCCGTCATTGAGCGGGCAATCGTGCCGAATGTGCCCAGCGGTCCCAACCGGAAGCTTGTGGCCGGAGGCGGTGTCTTCGCCGGAATTGCGCTTGCCACTCTCTTCTTCGTGTTTGCGGAGTTGCTCAACCGTACAATTCGGCGCCCTGTGGATCTGACACGGGCGTTGGGAATTCAACCGCTGGCAACAATTCCCTTCATCGAAACCGAAGCGCAGTCCGGTCGGAAGCGGATCATTGGCTTCGCGCTTCTGAGTGCCATCGCCGTCGCTGTTCCGCTGGCGCTTTGGGCTCTGCATACATTCTACTTGCCGCTCGACCTTCTGGCGGACAAGGCGCTGGGACTTTTGGGGCTCTGAACAGGAAGACCGGACCGGAAACATGGAAAAGCTTCAGGCAGCCCTGGCACGGGCACGTGAGAAAAGAGAAACTCCGGATGGTTCGCGTCCTCTGCGGCCCGATCTGGCGGCGCGGCGCAAGTCACGCGGTGCCGCGCAGGCGGAAACCGTCAACGCGGCGTGGAACGCGATTGAACGTTTCGAACCTTCGGCGAAACGCATGCGCGAGGCGCGGATTCATTCCACCGAAGCCTCGGAACATGCGCAGTATTTCGACATCCTGCGGACCAAGCTTCTGCTGGAGATGCGTAGGAACAACTGGACACGGATCGCCATCACCTCGGCAACACCGGGTTGCGGGAAATCGACCATCGCCTGCAATCTGATCGCCGGTCTTGGCCGTCAGCCCGAGATACGCGGCATCTTCTTCGACATGGACTTCCGGCGACCTTCAGTTGCGAAGAAATTCGGCGTCAGCCCTTCGGCCAGTTTCGAAGACGTACTCAAGGACACCGTGTCCTTCGAGGAACAGGCTCTGCGCCTCGGTGACAATACTATCATTTCGATGACGACCGCGGCGGTCCGCGACCCAGGCCAGCTCGTGAACCGCTCAAGGACCGCCGAATTGCTGGACGAAATCCAGTCGACTTACAGTCCGGACATCATGCTGTTCGATCTGCCGCCCGTACTGGTCAGCGAAGAAACCCGCGCGTTCCTGAAGTTGATGGACGCGGTGGTCATTGTCGCTGGCGCGGAAAGCACCACAGCGTCCCAGCTTGACGAAGTGGAACGCGAGGTTGCGCAATACACCAACGTCGCAGGCATCGTCTTGAACAAATGCCACTTCATGGAAGATGGCTACGGCTACTCCTACTGATCCGCCGATTGCGGCCCCGACCAGATCGGGGCCGCATCTGCATTCAGGAGAGTGTGTCCGGGAAAGGCTTACGACCGACTGAGACATAGGCCTCGAAGCCGGCGTCACGTGCGTCCGAGGTCGAATAGATGTTTCGCAGGTCGGCCATTCTCGCATGCCGCATCGCCTGGGCCATCCGCTTGAGGTCAAGAGCCCGGAACTCGTTCCACTCGGTTAGCAGAACCACGAGGTCAGCGTCCGCAACCGCTGTGTAGACATCGTCGTCCCATATTACGTGGGGCAGGAGGTTTTCGCCTTCATGCCGCCCTTGGGGATCGACGGCATGAACAATGGCACCGCCTCCGATCAGCGCGGGAATGATCGTCAGCGAAGGCGCGTCCCGCATGTCGTCGGTGTTCGGCTTGAAGGTCACGCCAAGCACGGCGATCTTCCGGCCCTTGAAAGAGCCTTCACAGAGGTCGAGCAGCTTGCCGATCATCCGGCGCTTCACCCTGTCGTTCACCTGGATGACGGCTTCGGTGATTGTCATGGGGGATGCGAATTCCTGGCCGATGCGCGCCAGTGCGCTGGTATCCTTCGGAAAACAGGAGCCGCCATAGCCTGGGCCCGCGTGTAGAAACTTGTTTCCGATCCGGCCGTCGAGCCCCATCCCTTTAGACACTTCCCGGACGTCCGCGCCGGTCTTTTCGCACAGTGCCGCGATCTCGTTAATGAAGGTAATCTTGGTCGCAAGAAACGCGTTCGCGGCGTATTTGATCATCTCGGCCGACTCGAGGTCGGTCCTCACGATGGGAAAATCACGCAGGAAGAGCGGCCGGTACACATCGGCCATGACCTCGGCGGCGCGGTCGTTTTCCACGCCGACCACCACACGGTCGGGGCGCATGAAATCCTCGATCGCAGCGCCTTCGCGAAGAAACTCGGGGTTCGAGGCAACGTCGAAATCAAGGTCAGGATTGGCCGCGCGAACCACCGCGGCGACCTTGCGGTTGGTGCCGACAGGCACGGTCGATTTTGTGACGATGACGATGTAGCCCTTGGCATTACGCGCGATCTCTTCGGCGGCGGCCATCACGTAGGTCAGGTCGGCATGGCCATCGCCCCGACGGGTCGGAGTGCCCACCGCGATGAACACGGCCTCGGTTCCGTCCAGCGCCTTGGCCAGATCCGTGGTGAAGGTCAGCCGGCCCGCCTTGACGTTCTTTTCAAGCAGGTCTTCGAGGCCGGGCTCGTAGATCGGTACTTCGCCGTTTTCCAGCCGTGCGATCTTCGAGACGTCCTTGTCGACGCAGACAACTTCATGTCCGAAGTCAGAAAAGCAAACCCCCGACACAAGGCCGACGTATCCAGTGCCAATCATAGTAATACGCATTCAAATCGTTCCTTTCTTCCAGCGTCACGCAACGCCGTAGTAATCCTTGTACCATTTAACGAAAGCGGGCACCCCGACCGACAAGGGCGTGTTGGGGCATTTCCCCGTCAGGGCCGCCAGAAGTCTCGTGTCCGACCAGGTTGCCGGCACGTCCCCCGGTTGCATATCCATCAGGTTCCGACGCGCGCTTCGCCCAAGCGCGTCCTCGATCGCCGTGATGAAACCCCCGAGTGAATCCGGTTCCGATTTGCCGATGTTGACGATCCGGAACGGGGCGACCGGGCTCAGGCTGTCGAATTCGCCGACCGCATGCACGGGCGTGCATGCGGCAAGTGCGTCTACCGCCTCGACGAGATCGTCAATGAACGTGAAGTCGCGTTTCATTTTGCCGTGGTTGTAGACGTCGATAGGACGGTCCTCGAGTATGGCCTTCACGAACTTGAAAAGCGCCATGTCGGGCCGGCCCCAGGGGCCGTAGACGGTGAAGAACCGGAACATCGTCATCGGCAGGCGATAGAGATGGGCATAAGAATGCGCCATGGCCTCTGTCGCCTTCTTGGTTGCCGCGTAGAACGACATCTGGCTATCGGCCTTGTGCGTCTCGGCATAGGGCATTTCGGTGTTGGCCCCATAGACTGACGAGGTCGACGCCAGAAGCATGTGGGCCGGAGGATGCGCGCGCGCGGCCTCCAGAAGTTCGAAGGTGCCGGAGATGTTGGAATCGAGGTAGGAGCGTGGCGCTTCGATTGAATAGCGGACGCCGGCCTGCGCGGCGAGGTGGACCACCACTTCGGGCCGGTAGGTGCCGAAAACCTCGGACAACAGCCCCGGACGTTCGATCCGGTCTTCGATCTCGACATAGGCATCGTGGCTTGCAAGCCTGCGCGCCCGGTCTCGCTTCAGCCGGGGATCGTAGTACTCGCTGAAGCAGTCGATACCGACCACGCGCCAGCCTTCCGAAAGCCAGCGTTCTGCAACGCGTGCGCCGATGAAACCCGCGGAGCCTGTGACGACGGCCGTCTTCACTCGGTTTCGCCCGCGATCTGGCGCAGGTACGCTCCATAGGCGTTCTTGCCCAACGGTTCGGCGGCGCGCAAAAGGTCGTCGCGGCTTATCCAGCCCTGCTCGAATGCGATCTCTTCGGGCGATCCCGACTGGAGTCCTTGCCGCGCGGTGAGCGTGCGCACGAAATTGCCGGCGTCGAGCAGGGAGCCATGTGTGCCGGTGTCCAGCCACGCATAACCGCGCCCCATCCGTTCGACGTTCAGGAGACCTTCGTCGAGGTAGGATTGGAGCAGGTCGACAATCTCCAGTTCGCCCCGGGGCGAAGGCTTTACCCTTGCTGCGCGCTCGGACGCCCTCCCGTCCAGGAAGTAAAGCCCGGTCACGGCGTAGTTCGATGGCGGCTTGGCCGGCTTCTCGATGATCCGGGTGACTTTTTCGCCCTCGTAGTCGAGGACCCCATAGCGCTCGGGATCGGCGACCCGGTAGCCGAATACGGTGCCGCCCAGGGTTTGCTGGTCCGCACGGTTCAGAATGTTCGGCAGGCCATGGCCGAAGAAGATGTTGTCGCCAAGCACCATGGCCGAGGGAGCGCCGTCGAGGAAGGCTTCAGCCAGCAAATAGGCTTGCGCAAGCCCGTCGGGCGAAGGCTGCACGATCCATTCGAACGACAGGCCCCATTGGCTGCCGTCGCCCATAAGACGCTGGAACTGCGACTGGTCATCCGGGGTGGTGATGATGGCGATCTCGCGAATTCCGCTCAGCATCAGCACCGAGAGAGGATAATAAATCATCGGCTTGTCATAGATCGGCAGCAGCTGTTTCGAGACACCGATCGTGATCGGGTAAAGCCTCGTGCCGGACCCGCCAGCCAGGATGATGCCTTTACGGTTCGTCATACTCGCAACTCCTTCAACACCTCTGCCAAACCAGCCTTCCAGTCCGGACGCGCGATCCCGAACTCCTGCTCGAGCGTCGTGCAGTCAAGCCGCGAATTCATCGGCCTCGGGGCAGGGCGCGGGAAGTCGCTTGTCGGAATGTCCCGCACCTTCGCAGGAATGTCGGATTGACAAAAGATCTCACGCGCGAAATCGGCCCAGCTCACGTCGGGAGCGCCAGAGAAATGATACACCCCGCCCGCGTGACCGTCCACCATCGCGCCGGCGACGGCGTAAAGCGCATCGGCGATTGCGGCCGCCGGTGTCGGCCCGCCGATCTGGTCCGCGACGATCGTCAGTTCGCCGTTCGCTGCCCCCAGCCGAAGCATGGTCTTGACGAAGTTTGTGCCGTGCGCGCTGAAAACCCACGATGTGCGCAGTATCGCAGCCCGTGCCGACGAGTCCTTGATGCCACGTTCGCCCAATTCCTTGCTGCGGCCATAGGCCGACAGCGGGGACATCGGCTCATCCGGTCGTCGCGCGGCTTGGCCTCCGCCGTCGAAAACGTAGTCTGTGGACACATGGAGCAGCGGGACGCCAATCTCGGCGGCAGCCTCGGCCAGGGCCCGGACGGACGTTCCGTTGACCGTGTCGGCAACCTCGGGCTCTGTCTCCGCCCGGTCGACGGCGGTGTAGGCCGTTGCGTTGACGATGACATCGGCCCTGACCTTGCGGGCGACGTCCCGCACAAGGGCCGGCATCATGAATTCTGCCTTGTCGCGGCCGTAGACATCCAGCGCGACGTTTTCCGGCGCCCGGCGGATCAGTTCGGACGCGACCTGGCCGGTTTGACCGAACAGTGCGATCTTCACGACTTGGTTCCTCTGCGTTCCATGGCGACTTCGAGAAGCGGACGCCACCAGTCTTCATTGGCCAGATACCAGTCCACGGTGCGCGCCAGGCCTTGTTCCAGCGTGACCGAAGGGCGCCAGCCCAGTTCCTCGCGAATCCGGGTTGGATCGATGGCATAGCGCAGGTCATGGCCAGGCCGGTCGGTCACGAACACGATCAGCCTGTCATGGGGCGCGGCATCTGGCCGGCGTTGGTCCAGCAGGGCGCAGATGGTGCGGACGAGGTCGATGTTCCGTGCCTCGTTCTCGCCGCCGATATTGTAGCTGCGTCCGACCTTGCCTTTTTGCAGAACGAGCAGAAGCGCGTCGGCATGATCCTCGACATAAAGCCAGTCACGAACGTTTTCGCCCGCACCGTAGACCGGGATCGGCCTGCCGTGGAGCGCATTCAGGATCACGACCGGGATCAGCTTTTCCGGGAAGTGGAACGGACCATAATTGTTCGAACAGTTGGTCAGCACCACCGGCAGCCCGTAGGTCTCGTGCCAGGCGCGCACGAGGTGATCGCTGGAGGCTTTCGAGGCGGAGTAGGGGCTGCGCGGATCGTATGGAGTATCCTCAGTGAACTTGCCCTCGGGCCCCAGCGAGCCGAACACCTCGTCCGTCGAAATATGGTGGAATCGGAAGTCCTCGGGCCTGCCGTTCGCCGTCCAGTAAAGGCGGGCTGCCTCGAGCAGCGTATAGGTTCCCGTCACGTTGGTTTCGATGAAGGCCGCCGGGCCGTCGATGGAGCGATCCACATGGCTTTCGGCTGCCAGATGCATCACGGCATCGGGCCTGTGTGTCGCAAACACCCGGTCCAGTTCCGGCCGGTCGGTGATCGAGACCTGCTCGAAAGCATATCCGGGCGCATCCGAGACCTGCGCCACGTTGGCAAGATTGGCGGCATAGGTCAGGCAGTCGACGTTGACGACATCATGGCCCTCGCGGATCGCCTGGCGAATGACCGCCGAGCCGATGAAGCCGGCGCCTCCGGTGACAAGAATTTTCATGAGGCCTCCCACGAAAACGGCGTGTCGAAGTCTTGAAACGCCTCGGCTTCAGCATCCTTGCCCGAGAGGATCGGTGCCTGCTTCAGCCCCCAGTCGACACCGCAGCTATCCCAGCGGACCGCGCCGTCACACTCGCGAGAGTAATAGTCGTCGACCTTGTACGCGATGATCGTGTTTGGCTCGCGAGTGACAAAGCCATGCAGCAGACCCTGCGGGATCAGAAGTTGCAGGCCATTCTCGAAACTCAGATCGATACCGAAATGTTGCCCGAAAGTAGGTGAACCGCGTCGCGCATCAACAACCACGTCGAACAGGGAACCTTGCAGGCAAGAAACGAGTTTGCTCTGGGCATGTGGCGGCGACTGGTAGTGCAGTCCGCGAAGGGTTCCCGGCTTGGCCGAAAGCGACATGTTGTCCTGGACGAAATCGATGTCGATTCCGATCCCGGAAAGGGTCTTGCGGTTCCAATTTTCGCAGAAGAAACCGCGCTCGTCCCCGTGCCGTTTCGGCTCAAGCACCAATACTCCGGGTATACTCGTCTCGTGGGCTTTCATAAGCACTCCGTCACCAAACTCGTGTGGTCCATAACAGGAGACGATTTCTGCGTCACCCTTCTGGTTCAAAGGCTTTGCCAGGAGACCTTGTCTCGTGGCGTTTGGGGAACATTTACAAGTACTTGTCCGAAGCGGAGCCTCGGATGGTCAACTCTTGGGTGAATACCGTTGCATGTTTCGGTCTCTGCACCGCCGCTTTCGGATCCCTTGTCAGTTATCTGCCGATTTCACGCGCTAAAGCCAGAGGCAATTCCCAGCGGTTCAAGGCGTAAACGTGCAGCGCCGGGGCGCCGTAGGACTCCAACCGCCGAGCATGTTCCAGCAATACCTCCGCCGCCAGCTCCTCATGGTCCTCTGCCGAGTGTCCGGGGTTCGAGAACATCCGTGCGAGATCGTCGGGGACGCGTGTTCCATTGGCCTTTGCAAAGCTCTCGATACGGGCCCAGTTGTTGATCGGCATGAGCCCCGGCACGATGGGCGCATCCACCCCATGCCGCTCGCAGGCATCCAGAAACCGCGCATAATGCGCCGGATCGAGAACGAACTGACAGATTGCGCGGGATGCCCCCGCATCCAGCTTTCCCTGAGATGGTCGATATCCGCATCAAGCGATCCCGCCTCGGGGTGCGTCTCCGGATATGCGGCAACCGATATCTCGAAATCGCGCCGCTCCTTCAGCGCCGCAACAAGCTCCGAGGCGTGGCTGAAACTGTCAGTGCTCATCCCACCCTCGCGGGGCAGGTCGCCGCGCAAGGCCAAAATGCTCGAAATACCGTCCTGCCAAAGCTGCTCGGCCATCTCGAGTGCATCCGCGCGGCTGTGCCCCATGGCGATCAGGTGAGCCATCACCGGGCGACCGCTGTTCTCAACGATCGCCTTTGCCGTTTCATGGGTGCCGCCGTGGGTGCTTCCGCCGGCTCCCATGGTCACGGAAAACCCCCCGCTCGCCACGTCGGCAAGGCGTTCGACGGTTTCCGCCAATGCGGCGCGACCAGCCTCGCTTCCCGGAGGAAACATCTCGAAACTCAGCGGCAGCTTTTTCATAGTGTCGCCATCTTACACAAGTGTTCGGACCATGATGCCAGAGTGCGTGCCATGCACCAAGAATGATGAAACGACAGATAGCAATCCACCGGGTCCGACCATGACCCGTCTCTGCTCCAGGACTCGCCATCTGCAAGTGAGGGCGTGTGTGAGACATGCGGCGGGCGTGCCTGCTGCGAGGAGCAGGGCGCGGACGCCAAGCCCCGATTGGCGCGCAAGGTGTCGATCGGCTTGGCGCGTTGGCATGGGAGCATCGTGGCTTTCGGCCTTTGCAGACCGGGTCCTCATACACCTGCCCGGGCTTTATCTGGAGCCTTGCCGAGACCAGTCTACCCACCAGCGAGCATCTTGCAAAAGGTGAGGTCCATGCCGCCACGCCATCGCCGTCTGGAAAATGCGCTCGCCGAATTCGCATATCAGGAATTTGCTTCGCATGTCCTGATCGACCCTGATGAGACGATCGGTATTGTGTCTTCCAAGTCGGTCAGAAAGACACGCCGGTCTCCAAAGGCGGGCGCGGCGGTTTCTCGGCAGCCATCCTCGGACGGTGAACGGCAATGGTTTCTCTGACCAGCTCGGGGCTGTGGTCGCCGGGTCACCATCCTCCATGGCGCGGCTATCTTCGCGTGCCGCCATTGCAACCGGCTGGCTTATCTCTCTCCACTGCAACCGTCATCTATTGGCTATGAGTTCTGACCCTGGAGTGGAATTGTGGCAGATCCCGCGGTCCATAGATTTCAGCAACGAAAATACCGGTAAAACCAACCGAACCACTGAGGTACTTCAGAGGGAAAGAAGCCCCCAAATGGATTTTTTTTAGAAGGCCGAGATCGGCACTTGGTTAGGCTCCGATAATTTCCAGATTACTCAAGACAATCGCTGCCCAAACGCCGGCCGGGATCAATGCCGTCAGCAGAACAGCCGCAGAACCGAGATCCTTCGCGACGCGTGAAAGTTCGTGATGCTCGAAACCTATGCGGTCGATAGTTGCCTCGATCGCAGAGTTTATTACTTCGACGATCATCAAGAGGAGGACGGAGCCAATCATTAAGGCACCTTGCACGACTGACGATGCCAACATGGCAGCGGCCGGGAAAGATGCCGCAAACAGAAACACCTCCAGGCGGAATGCCTCTTCGCGCCTCCAGACGTCGACAAGTCCATTGCAGGAATGGCCCCAAGCAGCCTTAAGGCGAGCCACACCGCTTTTTGTCGGTTGTTTCACGATGCCTTCTCCTTTGCCAGGCGCCCAACTGAACCTCATCAAAACTTTAAGTGTTGTTCGGTGAATTTGAAATATTCGTCACAATCCGCGTCACAAGGGATGATTTCGGGAGTTCCTTGCGAGTTGCGGCGGATGATATCTCGCGTCGGCAGGAGTACGGCATTCCGCGTTTCCCAAAACATGCTCTGCCCCAGGACCGGTTGGCGTGGCGGAACGCCGAAGGCCTCGAGAATTGTTGGAAATAGGTCAATGCTCCCAAAGACATTGGGGATTTCGACGCCTTCAAAGTCGCCATGGCAGATCATCAAAGGTATCCGATATCTGCTTAGCTCATCGTCTGTGGCATGCAAATAGCTGGGATGATCGGCCATAACTATAAAGAGATTTTCGCCTCGTTCAAAACCAGAAGCCTGGAGGTCAAATAGCGCTTCGATCATCCGGTCGACCTCGCTCATCGTCGCAAGATAATCGACACGGATATCTTGCCCTCGAGAAATCGAAAAATTCTCCGCTGTCGCGACCGAGTAGCCTTGGTATGGTCCGTGAGACTGAAAGTTAAAGAAGTAATGGAGCGATTTCTCTGAGGTCAGAAGCGAGTTCGAAAGCCAATCTCGAGCAAAATCGACCTCTTCCGCTCGGTCAAGTGGATCAAGAAATCGGGTTTCCAGTGCAGCGATCTGCTCATAAGCCCCCCCTCTACCGTAGAAGCCGCGCTGATTATTGTGGGCAAAAGTCGATCTGATTTCGTGCGAGGCCAGCACTTCATAAAGCGTATCAACGCGAGAAAAGTCGAAGTGCTTCAAGGAGGGAAGCCGAGTGGACGGGATCAGGCCTGTCGCAATAGAGAATTCGGCATCCGACGAACCGCCAGCACCCTTCATCGTAAAAAAATTCTGGTAGTTTAGACATCTTTCGCGAAGACTCGAAACGAAAGGCATTGTCGGGATATCGGATAGACGCGCATCGATGGCGGTCGTGTCGAATGACTCGATTTGCAGAATGGTTACCCTTGACACCTTGGGAATCTCGGAAATGAACGCTTTCTTGGGAGGTCCTGGCTCCTTCACAAATTGGGCGATCTTTCCCGGATAGTCGGACGGCTCTTCGAGGTAACCTCCACCGAGTCTCAGCCACTCGGTCAGCGATACATAGCTGAATACAACCGGTCCGAAACGCCGGAGGACTGTTACATTGCCAAATTTCTCGCTTCCCGATGGCCCCCCGAAGGAATGAAGACTTATGACAAAAAGCAAGGCAGGAACGACTAGTATGGCCGTGCCTAACTTAGGGATGGGTGTGTTCAGAACTTGCCAAATCAGCAAAGCAAATAGGGCTACAAGAGAAATTTCACGCCATCCGAATAATTGCCCGAAGTAGTGGTCGGACACTTCTCCGAGATCTTGCGCATTGCGTAGGTCGAACGCGTATAACTCGGGTACAAATCCAAAATATGGAAAGTATCCAACAAGAAAAACCGCGTAAATAAAGAAGCCAGCAATAAGTATGAAACCCAGCGCTCGCAGCACGAAGCTTCGCGATTGAGCCAAAACGACTGGGACGAAAAGAACAAGAATGTGCGCACCGGCGACAAAGATCTTGGCTGTCTGCGCAACAGGATCTTGGTTAGCAGAGAAAACGAAGAGAGCCGAATAGAGAACCACACCGGACAAGTAGATTGTCAAACATAACAATACGAAACGCCACATCCGATGGATTCCTCAATCGTCAAGTCTGAACCGCTGCTCCATGGAAGCGATCCGTTCTTGAAGGAGAGTGGAACGCCCAATGGGATGTCAACACTAATGCAAATATCTTTGGTATTTTTGTTGGGGAAGTTGCGACAGCAAAAGCTGTGTCCAACGAGTGTTTCGTTTCGCAACAATTTTCTTTTGCACCTTTCGTCGCGTTTCGGCGCTCGGGCAAATCAACTCCTTTTAGGGGGCAGGCAGGGGTCGGGGTCCCCTCCCCACAGGGTCATCCCCGGCTTGCCTGCCCCTGAGCAGCCTGTCCTCAAGTTGCTGGGAGCCTCCGAGGATGCGTTTTCCATTGCCACGCCCCGAATAAGGGCCGGGGATCGGCCCTCGGCGTACCCGCAGATCTCCGATAGATGGCTCTCCCAAAGGCGCTGGCGGCGACACGCCGATCCCAGACCGAGGATTTGTCACAGACGCCGAGCGGCCCCTGCGCAACCGTCCGGTGATGGCGCTCTGGCGGACGAAAGGCGCGCCCTGTTGCGCTGCTTGAGCGGCGTAACGCCGGGGGAGGAGTTCGTCGAAGCGTGTGATCTTGTGGTCGGTGATTTGGCTGAGCACCCGTGTAAGCCAGGTTTGTGGATCGACGTCGTTCAGCGTGAAACTGTATGCGGATTCTGTACGAGTTGTGTATGAAACGCAGATTGCAGCATCTTGTAGTGGATGCTGTAAGTGGCGCAATTCATTGTGGGAATTTGGAGGCGAGTACCGGAATCGAACCGGTGTACACGGATTTGCAATCCGCTGCGTCACCACTCCGCCAACTCGCCGAAGTGTGGACCTCTACCTATCAACTTCCCGGAGGGTTGCAAGTCACAACATGAAACTGGCCTGGAGTGAATTCTGGCAACCATTGAGAAAATCGGGCTCTTTGCGAATGCGCGCCGCTTGCCCGCCGCGCTCATCTGTGGTTGAACCGAGGCAACGGTTCTGAACGAAAGAGTTTAGCAATGGCCGACTACGCCCAACGCCGCACGACGATGGTCGACACGCAGGTTCGTCCGTCGGATGTCACAAAGTTCCCGATCATCGAGGCAATGCTGCGGATTCCGCGCGAAATGTTCGTGCCCGATGACAAGCGCGACGCCGCCTATGTCGGCGAAAACGTCGATCTTGGCGGCGGGCGCGTGGTGCTCGAACCGCGCACGCTGGCGAAGATGCTGGAAGCGGTCGACATTCAGCCGGACGAGCTGGTTTTGGATATCGCGTCTGGCTACGGCTATTCGACAGCCCTTGCCGCGCATCTGGCCGAAGCCGTGATCGCACTCGAGGACGTGCCGGAACTGGCGAAGGAAGCCGAGCGGGCGCTTGGCGAGGCCGGTGCCGACAACACGGCGGTCATCGAGGGTCCGCTGGCCGAAGGTGCGGCCAAACATGGTCCCTACGACGTGATCATGGTCCAGGGTGCGGTTCAGCACATGCCCGAAGGGATCACCGATCAGCTCAAGGACGGTGGCCGGATCGTCGCGATTTTCCAGGAGGGCGCGCTTGGTGTCGTCCGGGTCGGTTATCGGATCGACGGGCAGATGACATGGCGCTTCGCGTTCAACGCCGGCGCCCCGGTGTTGCCGGGGTTCGAGGCCAACCGGGCGTTCGTGCTTTGACATTCAAATTCTGAGACAGGGGATGGCCATGAGGTGTTTTGGAAAAAAGGCAGCCACGCTGGCGATCGCACTTTTCGCATCCGCCGGCCCCGGTGTCTCGGAAACCCTGACAGATGCTTTGGTCACGTCTTATCGCAATAGCGGCCTCATCGCGCAAAACCGCGCCGTTCTTCGTGCGGCGGACGAGGACGTGGCGCAGGCTGTCGCGACGCTCCGCCCCGCAATTTCCTATGCGCTTGGCGTGAACTATTCCGACCCGTCGCAGGGCGATGATCTGACCGGCTCTCTTTCGGTGACGGCAAACATGCTGCTTTACGATTTCGGGCGGTCGCAACTGGGTGTGGATGCCGCAAAGGAAACCGTGCTCGCGACGCGCGCCGCCCTGATCGATGTCGAGAACACCGTGCTTCTGAACACGGTCATCGCTTATATGAGCGTGCGCCGTTCCGAGGCCTTTGTGAACCTGCGGGAAAACAACGTCCGCCTTCTGAACGAGCAGTTGCGCGCCACCCGTGACCGGTTTGACGTTGGCGAAGTGACCCGGACCGATGTGTCTTTGGCCGAGGCGCGTCTGGCCGCTGCCCGCAGCGGGCTGGCGGCGGAGCAGGGCGGTCTGGCCCGAGCCCGCGAGCAGTACAAGGCGGTGGTCGGGCAGTACCCCGGCACACTGGCCGCGCCTCCTTCGCCGCCGTCGATACCGTCTACCGAAGAGGCCGCACGCGAGGTGGCACGCAAGGAAAACCCGCAGATCCGGCAAGTCCAGCATCAGGTGAAGGCGACCGAGCTTGTGGCGGAACGCGCTGCGCGGGGCGTCTATCCTTCCTTGAATGCGTCTGGTCGTGTCGGCATTGACGATGATGGCGACGACAGCCTGTCGCTGGGGCTTGACCTGACAGGTCCGCTCTACCAGGGCGGGGCGATCACATCGACGGTGCGCAAGGCCCAGGCCCAGAAGGACCAGGTCCGTGCGCAGCTCTACACCACCGGCTTGCTGGTCGATCAGCAGGTCGGCAACGCCTATGCCAACCTGGCCGTTGCCACCGCCAGCATCGATGCGTCCGACCGTCAGGTCAGGGCGGCTCAACTGGCCCTCGAGGGAGTGCGCGAGGAGTTGCAGCTTGGCGCGCGCACCACGCTGGAAGTTCTGGACCAGGAGCAGGAGCTGCTCGACGCCCAGACCAACCGGGTCGCTGCCCAGGTCGATCGGTATCTCGCGGTCTACGAGGTTCTCGACTCGATGGGGCTTCTCACAGCAGAGCGTCTCGGGCTGAACGTTCCCATCTATGACCCCGCCGCCTATTACAATGCGGTCAAAGATGCGCCGGGACATCTGGTCAGCCCGGAGGGCCGGAAACTCGACCGGGTCCTCAGGGCCATCGGTAAAGAATAACCATTTATTAATCGTGCTGTTGTCTGCGGCACGGGCAGGGGGTACCCTGTCCTCCACCGGGTGCAAAAGTGGTGTGTAATGTCTGATTCCGCGTCAAGGAAGGATGTCGAAGACGTCCTGAGTTCTGTCCGTCGGCTTGTCTCGTCTGAGATGCCGCGCAATCGTCGTCCCGACCTGCCCAAAGGTCCGGGAGCTTTGGTCCTGACCGATGCGCAGCGGGTAGAACGACCTGTTTCCAAAGGGTTGGCTGCGAAATCATTGGAAGACCGGATTGCCGAACTCGAGGCCGCGGTTTCGTCGAGAGACGATGAATACGAACCGGACGGAAGCGAAGACCAGGCGCAGCACCGGCCCGACAAGATCGTCTACACGCGTCCGCCGACCGTCGCGGAACAGGCCAGCGCGCGGCAGGACGCATCGCGTCTGAACCGACTGACGCTGGTCGAGCCTGTCAACGATACAGCGGATGATGAGAGCAGTGCCGCCGACGGCGAAACAGTCGCATTCCGTCACTCCGGTTCCCCGTCCGATCCCGGGAATCCCGCGGATGACCGGGCGGAACAGGAGGCTCCCATGGCTGAAGACGTCCCGGCGGTGCAGCGCGAGTCGGCTCAGATTAGCGCGTTCCATGATCCGGACGTCATGCTGGAACGCTTCGAGGCCCGTATCGAGCACGGTGAACCGGAGCAATTGGCACCTGCTGCCGGCCATGATGGCTTTGCCGAGGATGCGGAGGCCTTCGAGGCGGAGCCCGAGGAAGTGTCTGCCGACGAGCCTTTGGAACTCTCGTCCGATGAAGTGGGCTTGGATGACCTGTCGGCAGCCGAAGCGCTGATGGAGCCCTTCGCGCAGGATCAGGATGACACGGATTTCGAGGAAGCATTGACTGAAGCTGTCGCGGCAACGCACGAGGACATCGCTTCCGAAGAGAAGGACGACGTCCCGCAAGCGACGCCCGAGCTTGCGGCTGAAGAGATGGCTCCCGCAGAGGATTCAGAGGACGCAGCAGCTGCGACGGCCGTGTCGGCTGCGATGCTGGACACAATCGACGAGGACGTGCTTCAGCCCATCGTCGCCAGGTTGATCCGGGAAGAACTGCAGGGCGAACTTGGCGAGAGGATCACCCGCAATGTACGTAAGCTGGTCCGGCGCGAGATCCTCAGGGCGCTCAATTCACGCGAATTCGAGTAACGTGATGTCCGGCTCAGGCATCTGACGACTCCGGGCTTTGGCCCGGATGCGGTTCTCCGCCAGCCCCTGTCAGACGTCTTCGATCCGGATAGCCACCGGATGAGATGCAAGCACCCCGGTGCCCTCCATTGCCTCGATCGCCCGATCCAGAGCATCCCGCGCCGTTTTATGCGTCACGATCAGAACGGGCGCGTGCGGGTCCGTATGGCCGTATTGGCGCATCCGGTCGATCGAGACGCCAGCGTCTCCCAGAACCGTGGCGATCTTGGCCAGTACGCCGGGCTTGTCGATCAGGGACATGCGCACATAGAACGCAGCAGGGGCCGAGGCCGCGGCCGGCTCGGGCGCAGCCAGCTGATCGGCGGGGATGCCGAACACGGACACCGTATTGCCCCGCGCGATGTCCAGAACATCCGCCATCACCGCGCTGGCGGTGGGGCCTTCTCCGGCGCCGGGACCCCGAAGCACGATCTGATCGACGCTGTCACCCTCGAGGACGACCATGTTGGTGCCGCCCTTCAGCTGTCCAAGCGGCGAAGTATCGGGCACGAGGCAGGGCGTCATGCGCGCCTCCAGCCCTCTGCCAGTCTTCTGGGCAACGCCCAGGAGCTTTATCCGATAGCCCATGTCGGCGGCCTGCTCGATATCCTCGATGGTGATCCGTTCGATCCCCTCGATGTGCAGACCCGAAAAATCTACACGTGTCCCGAACGCGATTGCCGCCAGGATCGCCAGCTTGTGGCCCGCGTCGATGCCGCCCACATCAAGGGTCGGGTCCGCTTCCAGGTACCCAAGCGCGTCGGCCTCCGCGAAAACGGTCTGATAGTCGAGACCCGCATCCTGCATCCGCGTCAGGATATAGTTGCAGGTACCGTTCATCACGCCCATGACCCGGCTGATCTCGTTTCCCGCCAGACCTTCGGTCAACGCCTTGATCACGGGGATGCCACCGGCCACGGCGGCCTCGAAGCGCAAGGACACGCCCTTGTTTTCGGCGGCTTCCGCCAGTTCCTGCCCGTGGATGGCCAGCATCGCCTTGTTCGCTGTCACCACGTGCTTGCCTGCTCGGATAGCGGCCTCGGTCGCGGCCTTTGCCGGGCCGTCGGAGCCCCCCATCAGTTCGACGAAGACATCCACGTCATCCCGCACCGCCAGCGCGACGGGATCGTCCTCCCAGGCATAGTCGCCCAGTCGGACTCCACGGTCCTTGTCGCGTGTGCGCGCGGATACAGCCGAGATGGTGACGCGCCGCCCGGTCCTCGTCTCCAGAAGCGCCGCATGGCGCTGAACGATTCTGACGACACCGACACCGACCGTGCCAAGACCCGCGATTCCAAGACGAAGGGGAGTGGACATGAGCAAATTCCGTTCAATTACGCTTGGGGTGTTAGCCTGTCAGGGGCGGGGGAGCAATGCGCGTTCAGCCGGAGATCCGCGCTCGCAGCGCATCGAAGTCGTCCATATCGCCGACGGGTGTGCGCAGAACGGCGGCGCGCCTCCGCAGTGCCTCGGCGCGTGCTGCCAGTTGAAGCGCATCTTCCTCTCCCTGCGCCTCCGCCTCGGGATCGGGCAGCAGTTCTGCCACCGGCACCAATGCAGGCCAGGCGCCTGACGCGCTCTGCCGCACCGGATCGGGCAGGTCGGGCCAGTCGCCGCAGGCGGCCAGCGCGAAACAGATCAGACATGCGGAAGAAAGTCTCATGCGAGAATACCTACGCTTCCAACAACCGTTTTGCCAGCCTGTGCATTGCGGGATTGATATGAACAATTGTTCAGTTACAAGGAGGTATGGCACGCAAGGCAGGTTCACACGCAGAAATCACGGGTCCCGCTATTCAGGAGGCGGCGCTTCGACTGTTTTCGCGTTCAGGCTACGCAGCGGTCTCGATGCGTGAGATCGCGGCAGAGGTCGGGGTCAGGGCAGGCGCGCTGTATCTATATACCCCGGACAAGCAGACGCTCCTTTACGATCTGATGAAGGATCACCTCGAGGCCCTGCTGGCCGCTTGGGAAAAGGCGAAAGGCACCGGCACGCCGCTCGAACGTCTCGAGACATTTGTCGGTTTCCATGTCGACTACCATTTCGATCTGCGCGACAAGGTCTTCGTGTCCTATATGGAGCTGCGGAATCTGAGTGACGAGAACTTCAGGAAAATTCAGAAGCTTAGGCGCTCATATGAAGACGAGCTCGAGGCGATTCTCGCGGATGGTCTCGAAAGCGGCGCATTCCGCTTCGAGGATGTGAGGGTCACGACCATGGCGCTTCTGGCGATGCTTCTGGGCTATATCACCTGGTTCCGCGGCGGCGGCCGGCTGGACAAGGACGACATCCGGCGGATTCATCTGGACCTTGCTCGCGCGATGGTCGGCGCATGAGCAGGAAGCCCACAGACGAGGAAGAAGTCACCCTGATGGTGCTCGGCGCATCTGCGCCGCGCCTCTGGCTTGGCGTGTTCTGCACGGCAGGGCTCGGTATGCTATTATTCTGGATCGTCTTCGCCGGACGCCCTGCCATGGTGTACCAGGTGTCTTTCCTGGCGGCCGGGGCCGTGTCGCTCTGGCTCGCGGATCGTCTGCGCAGGGCGGGGCAGGACCGGATCGTATTGACGAACCGGGTCCTGAAGACCGAGAGCGGACGCGTCCTTACCACCGTGGACAACGTCCGCTCTGTCGAGCGCGGGGCATTTTCCTTCAAGCCGCCGAACGGGTTTCTCGTCCGGCTGAACGAGCCCTGCGGGCAGGCTTGGGTACCCGGCCTCTGGTGGCAACGCGGGCGCGTGATCGGCGTCGGAGGTGTGGTCTCCGCCGGTCAGTCGCGCGCGATGGCCGAGGCCCTGACCGCGCTGACGCTGGGCATCCTTCCGGAAACCCGTGCGTCGTAGCATCAGTTCAGGCTCCGACGAGCCTTACACACTTCCCCCAGTAGCGACGCCGGATGCCGCGTCCCAGACCAGCTGGGGCGCGAAGCGAGGCCGCGCGATCGCGACCTCGCGGAACCTGTAGGACGCCAGGCCCACGGTGAAGGCCGGAGACCAGTCCTGTTC
>NZ_JBLBVK010000042.1:0-97477 GCF_047314965.1 Silicimonas lutimaris
TGGCACTTGAGGCCCCGGGACGAAGCGCTCCCAAACTCGAACGCACCAGTGACAACAGCGTCACCATCCAACCCGACACGCAGGATCAGATACGCCAGCTGTATGGCCTGAAGACACAGGAGGCGGCCAACCTTCTTTTGGGAGTCGGCCTTAGTGCCCTTGGAAACGCAGGGTTCAATCAGCTCGAACTCGTTCCCGCCCTGGCCATCGAGAGGGAGCCGAGAGATGCCATCGAAGCCATGCTGGTCAACCAGATGGCCGCCACGGACTTTGCGACATCGTGCATGGCATCGCGGTTTCTCTCGGCAACCAGCCCAGAACTCAGGGAGACGTATGAGCGATCGTTGACGCGCCTTAATCGGACCTTCTTGGCGCAGGTGGAGGGTCTGAAGAAGTATCGAGCGAAAGCACAACAGGTCGTTCGGGTTGAACGCGTCGAGGTGAAAGACGGTGGTCAGGCCGTGGTGGGCGATATCAGCTACCGGAGGAGGGATGATGACGAAAGCTGACGATAGCCCCATGAACCCTGTCCATCGTCTCCGAAAAGCACCGCGATGTCACGCAACAGCAAAGTCCACCGGAGAGCGCTGCAAGTGCCCTGCGGTCCGGGGCTGGCGCGTCTGCCGTGTTCACGGCGCGGGAGGTGGCCACAAGGCCGGGCCGAGCCATCCAAGGTGGGTGCATGGAGGACGGTCAGGGGAGGCCATCATGGCTCGGCAGCTCTCAAACTGGCTCCAGCGAGCGGAGTTCGCCAAATGAGTGTGGCCGGCCAGTTAGCAAGAACGGCTCCGCTTCGCGCGAACGCTTTGGATTTCGTATCTTGCCAGACAACTGATCACCACAAAAGCCACTCAGAGCTTTCAAGCTCTTCCTCTCTGCTCCGCAATGCGACGGACGGAACTTTCCCATCCGAGACGGCGCTTCTTCATCACCACAAAGCAGCGTCCTTCCTGCGTTTGCGCTACTCAACCATCGAGAAAAGCGTCCCGAACGGGAGGGGGGGTACATCAATTTCCAGGGAAAAACGCCACGGACCGGCGGGGCTAGCCTTCCTGTCAGAAACGGTAACAAACGAGGTTTCAGGACATGGGAACACGAGGCCCAAAATCGCAGGAAGAATTGACCATTCCGAAGCCCGAAACGGAAGTTTCAGCGCGGATGGATGCGGATTATTCGCTGCGAGATGAAGAAAGCGAAGTCTGGAAGGCGATCACGGAAAGCCTGCCTGCCGACTGGATCAATGCGGGCAATGCGCCCGTCCTGGCGGCCTATTGCCGGGCCACGGTTTCAGCCCGCCGGATCGGGCAGCTTGTATATCAGGCGGAGAATGCCGACGCCTTCAATCCTGATGAGTTTCTTAAGCTGATCGCGGCGCATTCGAAGCTGGCGCAGACGATCAAGACGCTTGCAACAGCTCTCCGGCTGACACCGCAGTCCCGGTATCTCCCAAAGCAGGCAGATAAGGCACGGGCCGAGGGCCGCAAGCCATGGGAGTTTTAATCGGATGACCAGTGAACAGGAAGCCGAGATCGGATGGCGGATGGCGGAACAGGCGACCAAGGACATGGCCGAGTGGAAACGCCGCAACGGCCTAGCCAACAAGCAGATCGAACCGCAGCCAGCACCCCAAGGGAAAAGGTAAGAGCGGCATGACCGTGGAAACCCGCCGCCCCGCTCTTTGCATGTATGGCCAAAACTATTGAAAAGGTGACCAGATGGGCAGACCTAGAAAAAGCATCGAAGAATTGAAGCTGAAAGGCACATATCGCCCTCATCGGCACGGAAAGCCGGAGGAATTGCCGACAGGTGACTTTGATGAGGCGCTAAGTATGCCGAAAGGCATGTCCAAGCCTGCGCAGACCGTCTTCAAGCGGTTTCTGGCGAAGGCAACCTGGTTGGACGAAAGCCGCGAGGTAACTGCCCGCGTCTTCTGCGAACTGGTCGCCCAATTCGAGGCTGACCCGGTGGGTTTTCCGACATCACGGCTTACCATGCTAAGAAGTTACGGCGCTGACCTTGGGTTGACCGACCAGCGGATGCGCAAGGCGATGGACCCGAAGGCTGCCGAGCCGCTGGCGAAGATACTGGACGGGCGCAAGATCGATGGCCCTGTCAGGACCGGCACACCCGAGGCCGAGGCCCGCTGGAATGCGTTTCTGGAAGACTACGACCGAGAGCCTGACGCCTGAATCGCCAGAAAGCCCCCGCTTCCCCTATTTAGACTGCTTACTATTTGCTTACTAAGCCAACGAAGCGCCTTTCGAGCCTTCGCTTTTATTCCCCTAAGTCTTTGATTTTTTTGGTGCCCGAGGCGAGACTCGAACTCGCACGGTATCGCTACCGGCGGATTTTGAATCCGCTGCGTCTACCATTCCGCCACTCGGGCACACCTTGCCCTCTTATCGCGTCACGATCGCCTCGTGAAGCCCCAAGATTTGGACTCAGAGCTGCCGCGCGCCGAACGTGTCGCAGGCGCGGATATCGCCGGTCTCGTATCCCGTTGCGAACCACCTCTGGCGCTGCTCCGAAGTGCCATGCGTGAAGGTGTGAGGCTGGGGGATGCGCCCTGAGTTCCGCTGCAGGGTATCATCGCCGATCTGCTTCGCCGCGTTCATCGCCTCGGCGATGTCGCCCCTCTCTAGCGTACCAAACTTAGATTGCACCGCCCGGGCCCAGACGCCGGAATAGCAGTCGGCCTGCAATTCGATCCTGACGGAAATCGCGTTGGAGTCGGCTTCGCTGGACTGCGCGCGCACCCGGTTGGCCTGTCCCAGGATGCCAAGTTCATCCTGGACGTGGTGAGCGACCTCATGGGCCACGACATAGGCCGCTGCAAAGTCACCGCCCGCGCCCATGCGGCGTTCGAGCGTGGTGAAGAACCCTGTATCAAGGTAGACCTTTTTGTCTCCGGGACAGTAGAATGGCCCGGTCGCCCCGGAGGCCCCGCCGCAGGGAGATTGGGTGACCCCTTTGTAGAGAACAAGCGTTGGCGGGTTGTAGGTTTCGCCCACCTGTCTGCGGAAGATGTCGTCCCAGACCTCCTCCGTGTCGGCAAGAGTCACCGAGACAAACTCGCCGGCGCGCCTGTCGGCCTCGGTCAATTCGGTCTCGACAACCTGACCGCCACCGACGCCGCCTTGAAGAAGCGGGGTGACGTCAATTCCGAAAAAATAGCCCAGTCCAAGAATAATCAGCAAGCCGACCAGGCCGATGCTGCCTCCGCCGGTCATTGTGCGTCCGCGCCGATCCTCGATATTCCGGCTGCCGCGCCGTCCTTGCCACTTCATGAATGACCTCCGAAAAACACACACACCGCAGACTGTGCAACGTCGCAGGCTTGACGGCAACAACTCTGCATGTGTTCTAACATCAAAAAATGCGTAGGTAGTTTCATGATCCGCAGCCTTTACGACTGGACGATTTCTCTTTCCGCCCACCCTCGCGCTCTTTGGGCGCTGGCTTTCGTGGCCTTCATCGAGAGTTCGGTATTTCCGATTCCACCGGATATCCTGATGATCCCGATGATCCTTGCCGCCCCGTCTCGCGCATGGCTTATCGCGCTGGTTGCGACAGTTTCCTCCGTGGTCGGCGGTTTGTTTGGCTATTTCATCGGTGCGGTCCTGTTCGACACCGTCGGGCAGTGGGTATTCGATGTCTATGGCAAGGCCGATGCGGTCGAGGCCTTCAACGATCGTTTCAATGAATGGGGCGCATGGGCGGTTCTTGTAGCGGGGATTACGCCGTTTCCGTACAAGGTGATAACGATCATGTCGGGCTGGACGGGATTGTCGATCCCGGTCTTCGTGATAAGTTCGATTGTCGCCAGGGGCCTGCGCTTCTTCGTGTTGGCTGGGCTCCTGTGGAAGTTCGGCCCGCCCATTCGGGTCTTCATCGAGAAGTACCTGGGACTTCTCTTCACGTTGTTCGTCATTCTCCTGCTCGGAGGATTTTACGTGCTGAGGTACCTGTGACCCGCAAGAATCTGATGCTTTTGGCCGCCGCCGGTTCGTTCGCTCTTCTGGCGGGGGCATTCTTCTTCCAACTGCTTGGCTATGCCCCTTGCAAGCTTTGTATCTGGCAGCGTTGGCCGCATGGTGCCGCCATCGCGGCCGGCGCGCTGGTTGGCGCGCTGGGTCCGCTCACATTGCTTGGGATTATCGGACTCCTAGGCGCGCTGACGACGGCGGGGATCGGTGTCTATCATACCGGTATCGAGCGCGGATTTTGGGAAGGCCCGTCGGATTGCACCGGAGCGGGCGACACGCTCGCCGGCATGAGCGGATCGGACCTCCTGTCGCTCGACGCGCCAGTCGACATCGTCATGTGCGACGAGGTGGCTTGGGCATTCCTTGGCATTTCCATGGCCAGTTGGAATGCCCTGTTCTCTTTCGGCTTCGCATTGATCTGGTTCCTGGCGTTGCGTCAGCGCGCCTGAAGCATCCGCCGACGCTTGCCATACGTTTTGCCGACGCCTTGCCGACCTAGTGCAGCGTGAACTCTCCGGTCACGTTCCGCCATTCGCCGGGAGACAGCATCTTGCGATGAACGAACCGGACCGAGTGAAGCGGCCCCTCGATTTCGTCCTGCCAGAATTCGATAAACTTGAAGAGCCTCGGATGATCCGGCGCAAGATCGTAGTCCTGCCAGACAAACGTGTTCAGCACGTTCTTGTAATCCGGCATCCGGTAGAAGATCTCCGCCGTGGTCAGCCCGTATCCTTTCAGCAAAAGCTCGGTTTCAGAGACACTCATCATGACCTCTCAATCTGCCCCATGTGAAAATTGAGACACAGGACAGATTACTTTTCAATAAAAACAGCATGTTGGCACTCGACAAAGTCGGCTGCCAGCTACCGTTTCGTTGCGGTAAAGCGACAGCCGTTGGAATCCCTGCCATGCACCACATAGGCGTCGTCCGCCACGGTCCCGCGAGAACTGACCTTTCCGAAAAACAGCCCGAAATTCGTGGTCAGCGTTACCTGTCGCCCGACTACCTTGCCCACGACCTTGGCTCTCAGCCCCTGGCTGTTTCTGAGGTCTCCACTGAAGCCGTTGCCGCCGGTGTAACGTAGTGAGACCACCCCGGTGACCCTCTGGCCGGGCATTCTGGAATCGCGTCCGCAATTCGCTACATAAGTCCAGTTTCCTGGCATCGTCTGCGGCGTGACCGGGACCACTGGCATGGATTCACAGACCACTCCCTGACTGCTTTGAAGTACCTGCCAGAAGGCGTCACTTTCCATGCTGTAAAGGGCCTGATCCAGTCCCTTTTCTTTCAGAAAGGTCTCGTAGCCCCTCGTGGTCTTCCGCCCGGCAACACCATCCGGCGTGCCGGTTTCACACCCAACGGAATTCAACGCCTGCTGGATCGCCCGCATGCGCTCCTTTGGATCCAGAGGCGCAGGCGGAATCCCGGCCAATTCTGGTGGGGAAACTGTAAGTTGGTCCCCATAGATCTGGCCCTCCATCGTATTTCCTGACGGTGGCGGCGGCGGTACGAGGCTCTGTCCTCTGATCTGTGCATCGAGTACCGCCACGTTCAATTCGCCGAGAAACCCGCCGGCGCGGATCGTCGCCGCCTCGGGCGAATTCGGGTACTCGGTCACGACGCGGTCGAGTATGCGTCTGACGTCGACAAGGACGCCCTGCCTTTGCTCTCCCTCAAGTGTTGTGGCATAGCGGTTGAGATTTACGGCGCTTTCGACGAGTGTTCGAGCATCCTGAGCAAACGCGACACCCGCGCTCAACGCCATAACCAAAAGAAAAACACCAATTCTATGCATGAAAGGCTCCCCTGATCTATTCCTTAAAGGGTAGCCGCCAGACCCAAAGGTGCCAATGACATTAT
The DNA here is from genome assembly GCF_047314965.1 of Silicimonas lutimaris. NCBI lineage: Bacteria > Pseudomonadati > Pseudomonadota > Alphaproteobacteria > Rhodobacterales > Paracoccaceae > Silicimonas > Silicimonas lutimaris. Next base: position 5,848 of record NZ_JBLBVK010000042.1, read on the forward strand.
CTATCAGCGCCGCAATTCGGCATTGCACCCAATCCTTGCGGTCTGATAACGTCTGACCAACCAGATGTAGACGTTGAAAAAACGCGAGAGAGCTTTGACAGATACGCCAGAACCTCCTGAAAACATGGACGAAACGCCGCCAGAGCGGCCTGTCTACGATGGACCAACGGTATCCATCGAAGAGGAGATGCGTAATTCATACCTCGATTATGCGATGTCGGTCATCGTCAGTCGGGCCATTCCGGACCTGCGCGACGGGCTGAAACCTGTGCATCGCCGCATCCTTTTCGCGATGCACGAGACCGGAAATACGCACGACAAGGCCTACCGCAAATCCGCGCGCCCCGTCGGCGACACGATGGGCAAGTACCACCCGCACGGGGACAGCGCGATCTATGACGCGCTGGTGCGCATGGCTCAGCCATTCTCGATGTCTCTGCCCCTGCTCGACGGTCAGGGCAACTTCGGGTCGATGGACGGGGATAACCCGGCGGCGATGCGCTACACCGAAGTGCGTATGGACAAGCCGGCCGCTGCGCTACTTGCCGATATTGAAAAGGAAACGGTTGATTTTCAGGACAATTACGACGGCAAGGATCGCGAGCCCTCTGTCCTGCCCGCGCGGTTTCCGAACATGCTGGTCAACGGAGCCGGCGGGATCGCCGTCGGCATGGCGACCAATATCCCTCCGCACAACCTTGGTGAAGTCGTCGATGCCACGCTGGCGCTGATCGAAGACCCGGACCTGTCGACGGAGCGGTTAATGGAGTTCATCCCTGCCCCGGACTTTCCCACAGGCGGGGTAATCCTTGGCCGGTCGGGCGCCAGGAAAGCCTATCTCGAAGGGCGTGGCAGCGTCATCATTCGTGCCAAGACGCGCGTCGAGGAAATTCGTAAGGACCGCTACGCGATCGTTCTCGACGAGATCCCCTACCAGGTGAACAAGGCGTCGATGATCGAAAAGATCGCCGATCTCGTCCGCGAAAAGAAGATCGAAGGCATCTCCGGCGTTCAGGATGAATCCGACCGCGTCGGCGTACGCGTGGTTGTCGAACTGAAGCGGGATGCTACGCCGGAAGTCGTGTTGAACCAGTTGTTCCGCTTTACACCGATGCAGACGTCGTTTGGTTGCAACATGCTCGCGCTGAACGGCGGGCGTCCCGAACAGCTGACGCTTCGGGATTTCCTTTCATATTTCATAGCCTTCCGCGAAGAAGTTGTCGCAAGGCGAACGGCATACGAATTGCGCAAGGCGCGGGAGCGCAGCCACGTGCTGTGCGGCCTCGCGGTTGCCGTTTCTAACGTCGACGAAGTCGTCGCCACCATTCGCTCGTCCGCGGACGCCGCTGAAGCGCGTGAGAAACTCATGGAGCGCCGGTGGCCCGCCGAGGAGATCGCGCCGTTCATCCGGCTGATCGATGACCCGACGCATACTATGAACGACGACGGCACCTACAACCTGTCCGAAACGCAGGCGCGAGCCATCCTCGAACTGCGTCTCCAGCGCCTCACCCAACTGGGCGTGAAGGAAGTCACCGACGAGTTGGAAGAGCTGGCGGCCAAAATCAAGGATTACCTCGACATTCTCGGCTCGCGCGAGCGGATCATGGCAATCATCTCGGATGAACTGCGCGAAGTGAAGGACCAGTTCGCCGTACCTCGTCGTACCGAGATCGTTGACTGGTCCGGTGACATGGAAGACGAGGACCTCATCGAGCGTGAGGACATGGTCGTTACCGTGACCGAGAGCGGTTACATAAAGCGCACGGCCCTAGCGGAATTCCGGGCCCAGAAGCGCGGCGGCAAGGGGCTGTCCGGCGGCGCTCTCAAGGAAGACGACGTCGTCACCACGTTGTTCGTGGCCAATACTCATACACAACTATTGTTCTTCACCACTGACGGTATGGTCTACAAACTGAAGACGTGGCGCCTGCCCCTTGGCGGCCGCACGTCTCGCGGGAAGGCCATCGTGAACATACTGCCTATCCCGCAGGGTGTTTCCATCGCGGCGATCATGCCGGTCGACGTTCCCGATGAAGAATGGGACAACCTGCAGATTTTCTTTGCGACATCGGATGGAGACGTCCGCCGCAACGCGCTGTCCGATTTCACCAACGTGAAGTCGAACGGCAAGATCGCGATGAAACTGCCCGATGGCGTCAGCCTCGTGAACGCAAGGATCTGCAACGAGGACGACGACGTCATGCTGGTGACGGCTCTTGGCCGTGCGATCCGCTTCCCGACCACGGAAGTCCGTGTGTTCAAGGGCCGCGACTCGACCGGCGTTCGGGGTATCAGGCTGGCCGAGTCCGACCGGGTTGTCTCGATGTCCGTTATCCGGCACTTCGAAGCCGATCCTGCCGAACGCGCCGCCTATCTCAAGCAGCGCAGGCTGATGGCTGGTGGCGTGGAAGAAGAAATCGAGGCCGATGACGACGAAGAGGCCGTGGCCGAGGGTCAGCTCAGCCCCGAGCGGTACGCCGAGATGTCCGCGTCCGAAGACCTGATCCTGACGATTACATCTGGCGGTTCTGGCAAGCTCTCGTCCTCGCATGACTATCCTGTGCGTGGACGTGGGGGCCAGGGCGTTATGGCCATGGACAAGGCGATGCGCGGCGGCCCGCTGGTGGCCTCCTTCCCTGTCGAAGTCAGCGACCAGATTATGCTTGCGACATCCACCGGACAGTCCATCCGGGTTCCGGTGGACGGAATTTCGTTCCGGTCCCGATCGGCCGGCGGCGTCAAGGTGTTCAACACGTCGAAAGGCGAAGAGGTTGTATCCGTCGCCTGGATCGCCGAGCAGGACGACGAGTCCGAGACGGAATAACGTCCGAGAAGTTACCGCAGGCCGGAGCTTACCTTTGGTAAGTCCATTTCTCTGACTGATTTCGAGACTTTTGTGGTTAACGTAAAAAGTTAATTTTACTCGTTAACCATATGTTTATATTAATCTTCCATTAACAGCCGCCCTCTGCCACAACTCTCTCTGCCGGGTGGGTAGACGAGAGGGTAAAGCGATGAAGGCTCAAGCTGTTATTGCGTGTGTTGCGATTTTTCTGGGTTCCCCCGTGTTTGCGCAAAGCAGTCTGGGCATCACCGGCGCTACCCTGGAAGCGGGCTCGACCGAGGACGAAAATGGAAGGCAGAATGCCGGCTTCGCTTCCTCGGTCGATGTTCGGATCACCGAGGTGCATGGGCTCCAGGGCGATCTGGGCTTCTACGAAACCGCGACCGGCACGATCGGCCAGTTGACTGGCCACCTCTACATGGCTCCGCGTCCAGGACAAAAATACGGGCTCTTTCTGTCTCTGTCCGATGCCGACGGACGCTCCATGGCATGGGTTAGCGCGGGCGCCGAGGGGATGCTTTCACTTGGCGAGACGACCACTGTGGAAGGACGGCTGGGGCTGGGAGCTGCTGATGGAAATTCAATGGATTACATATTCGGGGGCCTTTCGCTTGTCCATTCATTGACTCCAAGTCTGGAAATCGAGGCGGCCCTGGATGTGGCCGACTTTGACGAGGCCGGTTTTCGGGCCACATCTGTCGAAACCGCTCTCACAATGCGCTACAGTCCGGAGGGAGCGCCCTGGGGCCTCTATGCCAGTGCAACGCACTCGGATCTGGTTGGCCGTGACGGCGCCCCTGCTGCAACACGCATCGGACTGGGGATCACCTTCAACTTCGGCGCGTCTGGCGGAACGGATCCTTCAACCCGCATGTTCAGAAAAGCCGATCCGTTCGGTCCCCTTGTCCGCCGCGGGCTCTGGTAAGTTTCCAAATCAAAGGCGTTCTGTCGGGTTCGGATGGCATCGCCATTCGAACCCGCCGCTTTTCTGACCCATTTCACGCAAGGAAATTCCGCTTCAGCGCCCAACAAACGCCACTCTATCAGCAAAAATAGACCGAAGCCTCCGTCCACGGACGCTGTGTTTCTATTTCGTGTTCATGTTTTCTGCTGAATTGACGAAAGGATAACCAATGCGGGAGGCTGAGAAGTCATTCTTTGTCCGCTTGTCTGCACACGGCGTCGCACGCCTTCTGATCACGTCCTATTTCATGGCGCTGGGTTTCGGCCTGATTGACGGCGCAGATGTCGGCGTGCTCTTCATGCCCTTCGTAGAGCAACCGGTTGCCGGTCTCCTGGCCGGAGTGCTGGTGGTGGCCCTTTCTTCCATGGTTCTCTTCGGAATTTATCGGCTGCCGGCAACACTCGTTTTGGCGCTTGCGATCTTCTGGGCAAGCTACCTGACAATGGTGGTACAGACCGGGCACGCGGATGTAGGCGGTTTCTGGCGGGACCTCGCCCTGATCGCGGGCCTTCTTCTGACAAGGGGGGAAGACACGTCTTCCCTGACAATTGCTCCCTTCGGCTTTCTTTCCACTGCCTCCGGAACGGAAAGGCGCAGCGAGCATGTCGTGAAAGTGCACAAGCCACGGGAAAACCTCCCAGAGGAAACCGGGTCGCATGTTCAGAACACGGCGCGGCCTGGCCACACCCGTCGCGTGCGCTCTGAAATCTACCGGCAGGACTTCGAGGTCGTTCGCGTGTCCTGACCCTTTTCAAAACCTGACGCGGGCGATACATCGCCCTCATGTCGGATAAACTTCACATCATTGGCGGTGGTCTCGCGGGCTCCGAAGCTGCGTGGCAGGCTGCCAGTCTTGGTATCAAAGTCGTCATCCACGAGATGCGGCCTGATGTAGAGACCTTCGCCCACAAGACCGGCAACCTTGCCGAGATGGTCTGCTCCAATTCGTTCCGCTCTGACGACGATGAGCAGAATGCGGTCGGCCTCCTTCATTGGGAAATGCGACAGGCGGGCGGGTTGATCATGGAGATGGGCGACCGTCATCGGCTTCCCGCGGGTGGGGCCTTGGCGGTCGACCGTGATGCCTTCTCCGAGGCCGTAACCGAACGCCTGCGTTCTCATCCGAATGTATCCGTCGAGGCCGGTGAAATCACTCGTTTGCCCGACGATGGCCACTGGATCATTGCTACCGGTCCTCTGACCTCGGGAGCGCTGGCCGAAGCCGTGCGCGCCGAAACCGGTGAAGATGCCCTCGCCTTCTTCGATGCCATCGCACCGATCGTCTATGCCGACACGATTGACATGTCGGTGGCGTGGGAACAGTCGCGCTACGACAAGGGCGAAACCGAGGAAGAGCAGAAGGCCTACATCAACTGCCCGATGACTAAACCCGAGTACGAGGCCTTCATCGACGCGCTTTTGGCTGCCGACAAGGCCGAGTTCCACGAAGGTGAAACGGCGGGGTATTTCGATGGCTGCCTGCCGATCGAGGTGATGGCCGAGCGCGGGCGTGAAACCTTGCGCCACGGACCGATGAAGCCCGTGGGCCTCACAAACCCCCACGACCCCCAGACCAAGGCCTATGCCGTTGTCCAGCTTCGTCGCGACAACAAGCTTGGCACGCTCTACAACATCGTCGGTTTCCAGACGAAGATGAAATATGGTGCTCAGACCGAGGTCTTCCGCATGATCCCGGGGCTTTCCGATGCGAAGTTCGCGCGCCTTGGCGGCATTCACCGCAACACGTTCCTCAATAGCCCTCGCTTTCTGGATCGCCAGATGCGCCTCCGGACCAAACCGAACATACGTTTTGCCGGACAGATCACCGGTGTCGAAGGCTATGTGGAATCTGCGGCAATGGGGCTGTTGGCGGGCCGACTGGCCGCGGCGGAGATACAAGACCGCATCCTTCCCGAAGTGCCGCCGACAACGGCGACAGGGGCGCTTGTCACCCACATCACCGGAGGTGCGGACGCCAAGACGTTCCAGCCCATGAACGTCAACTTCGGCCTGTTCCCTCCTGTAGACGCAAAGGGCGGCCGTCGCGGCCGCCGTGACCGCTACAAGGCCTATACCGACAGGGCCAAGGCCGACTGGAGCGGTTGGCTGGTGGCGCAAGGCGACAGTCTTGCCGCAGAGTGATGGACGCAGCCAGACCGGTCGCATAGTCTCCGCGCCATGACAGGAGATCCGAAAGACAAGCTTTGGACCCGGCACACCGTCGGAGAAACCAGGCAGATCTACGCGACCTGGGCCGAGACCTATGACAAGGACGTGGCAGAGTGGGGCTATGCCACACCGGGGCGGGTGGCGATGGCCTTGCGCCGTTCCGGCGCAAACCCCGACAAACCGGTTCTTGATTTCGGTTGCGGGACCGGCCTGTCGGGACTTGCGTTGAAGGCCACTGGATTTTCCCAGATCGACGGCACCGACATATCGCCCGAGATGTTGGACAAAGCCCGCGAGCGCGGCATTTACACGCATCTTTGGGAAGGCGAGCCCGGAAATTTGGGACACGTCAAACGCGGCGCGTATCCGATCATCGTGGCAACCGGCGTGATCAGCCTCGGCGCCGCCCCCCCCGAGACACTGGACATGCTGGTAGACGTGCTGCCTTCGGGCGGGTTTCTGGCTTTCAGCTTCAACGACGCCACCCTGGCGGACCGCGGCTATACCGACCGCCTCGACATTGCGGTACTGGCCCCCGATATAGAATTGGTATTCGAGGAAGATGGCCCCCATCTTCCCGCCAAGAACATGATGTCCACAGTCTACGTTCTCAAACGCACGTGATCTTCCGTACCCGCTTTGCCCCCTCGCCCACGGGCCCGCTTCATATTGGCCACGCCTACTCGGCGATCCTCGCGCACGACATGGCACGAGCTGCGGACGGCGCGTTTCTGCTTCGGATGGAGGACACGGATCTCGAGAGGTCCAAGCCCGAATGGGATACTCTGATTCAGGAAGACCTCGCCTGGCTCGGTCTGTCGTGGGACGGCCCGATTCACCGCCAGTCCGAGCATGTCGACAGCTACAACGCGCGGCTTGATACGCTTGCTGCACGCGGCCTGCTCTACCCGTGTTCCTGCACCCGAAGCGATATCCGCGCGGCCCTTGCGGCGCCCCAGGAGGGCGTTACCCACCAGGTCTATCCCGGCACATGCCGGGGCCGTCCGATGTCGGAGCGGACACCAGGCGATGCGATCCGACTTGATCTCTCGCGGGCACTCGACGGCCTGGAACCCGCGTCTCTGGTCTTCGAGGAGACAGGTCCGTCGTCACCCGGCACGCACATGCTCCATCCGGAGATCGTTCTTCGCACGATCGGCGACGTTGTCCTTGGCCGCAAGGGGGATGGAATCGTCGCGTATTTCCTTGCCTCAGCGTTCGACGACGCCGATCAGAAGATCAACCATGTCATTCGCGGCGAGGACCTGTTCGACTTCACGCCCGTTCAGGTCATTCTCCAGCATCTCTTCGGCTTGCCCACGCCAATCTACCACCATCACCGACTGATCCGGGACGAGGCAGGCACGCGCCTGGCCAAGCGGGACGACGCCCGTGCGATCCGCACCTATCGCGACGACGGAGCGACGCCTGCCGATATCCGACGCATGGTCGGCCTCTGAAATTCTTCCAGGCGAAAATCGGGCGGGGTCCGGGGCGGAGCCCCTGCGGATCGGCGCGCGTCAGCGCGTCTATCCCATCGGCGCCAGGAGTTCGACCTCGTCTCCGTCCCGCACCGCCGTGTAGAAACAGCTCCTGCGGTTCGTGTGGCAAGCCGGCCCGGTCTGGCGCACGACAAGCAGCAGGCAATCACGGTCGCAATCGACGCGGAAGTCGACAAGTTCCTGGATATGACCCGAGGTCTCGCCCTTGGTCCAGAATGCCTGGCGCGACCGTGACCAGTAGGTCACCCTGCCCGTCTCCAGCGTCCGCGCAACGGCCTCTGCATTCATCCATGCCAACATAAGGACCGCGCCGTCATTCTCGTCTTGCGCGATTGCCGGGATCAGGCCCTTTTCATCGAAGCGAAGACTTGCGGGATCGAAAGCCATGAGCCAATCCTTTCCTTGAGCGGCGGAAGACCCTAGATAATGGGGTGAAGGCGGGAAGGAAAGACATGGCCGAGACTGATCTCATCAAGCTTTATTCGGGACGTATCCTCGAGCTGGCAGCGGACATCCCGCTTACGAACCGGCTGGAGAGTCCCGATGCCACTGTCAAAAAACGCTCGCCGCTCTGCGGATCGACCGTGACGGTCGACGTTTCACTGAAAGAAGGCCGTATCTCGGATTTTGGCCAGGATGTGAAAGCCTGTGCGCTGGGTCAGGCCTCGGCGTCGGTCCTCGCCCGGCACGTTATCGGTCGAACGCGGGCCGAAATCGAGACGGCACGCGACCAACTGCGCGCGATGCTGACGGAAAACGGTCCCGTCCCGGACGCGCCCTTTTCCGATTACGCAGTGCTCGAGCCTGCCCGCGATTTCCGCAACCGCCATGCGTCGATCATGTTGGCACTCGATGCCACGGCGGAGGCCGTGTCGGACGCCGAAGCGCGCGCGGACTGCGCCTGATCCCCAGAGCTAGCTCAAAAAAACCGCCGCGCATCCGGGGACGGATGGCGGCGGAAGTGGCGTATCTGGTGTGAAGACCGGTCGAAGGCCTGGGACAAGGCCACACGAGGGACAAGCTCTGGCGCATCGGTTGTGGGACAGGATGCGCGACCGGTAATCCAGACCGCAGGCAGATCAGGTGAAGATCAAAGCAGGCTCGGCAGCGACAATCCGGTGAAAAAGATCACGACCAGAGCAGCGACGCTGGCAAAATCCTGAGCCAGGGTTCCGGCGTTACGGGAAAGTGTTTCTCTCAGTTCAGCCATCTCAATGGGTTCCTTCTTCGTCGGGATCAGGCAGCGGGCGGGCTGCATTTGTTAACGTAGTGTTCGCAAATGTTCTTCAATCTGTAAAGAACTTTTTGAGAACATTAGTGAACAAATTGCTCACTCGCTCTCTAACCAACTGAAATCATTTGGATCGCGCTATCCTGCTTCATCAACCAGAGAAGAACACGCGCAGCTTTTCCGCGGCGTGAAACCAGGGCCGGATCGTCACCGATCAATTTGCGTGCGTCGTCACGCGCCATCGCCTGAAGCCCGGCTTGCCGTTCCAGGTCCGCGATACGAAACCGCGGCAATCCTGACTGCGCCGTGCCCAGAACGTCGCCCGCGCCCCGCATCGCAAGGTCTTCTTCGGCGATACGGAATCCGTCCTCGGTTTCCCGGAGCGTTTCCAGCCGTCTACGCCCGCCCTCGGTCAGTGGTGGCTGGTACATCAACAGGCAGGTGGATTTCTCCGCTCCGCGCCCGACCCTGCCCCGCAACTGATGAAGTTGCGCCAATCCGAAATGCTCCGCCCGTTCGATCACCATGATCGACGCGTTCGGAACATCGACACCAACCTCGATCACAGTTGTTGCGACAAGAACCTTGGTCTCTCCGGCCGCGAAAGCCGCCATCGCCGCGTCTTTTTCGGTCGGCGGAAGTTGACCATGAACCAACCCGACAACGCCCTCGCCAAAGGTTGCACGCAGACGTTTGTACCTGTCCTCCGCCGCCGTCAGATCACTGACCTCGCTTTCATCGACAAGCGGGCAGACCCAATAGGCTTGCTTGCCTTCGGCTACGGCCCTTTTCAGATGATCCACGACTTCGTCGATGCGCCCCGCCGACACCAGCGCCGTTGATATGGGTGTTCGGCCTGGTGGCTTTTCATCGAGGACAGACACATCCATATCGCCATATTGCGCAAGGCTCAGAGAGCGCGGGATGGGAGTGGCGGTCATCACCAGAACGTCCGCCTTTTCCCCTTTCGCGCCCAAGGCCATGCGCTGCGCCACACCGAAGCGATGCTGCTCATCGACGATCGCCAGGCGCAGATCCCGGAAAATTACGTCATCCTGAAACACCGCGTGGGTTCCAACGAGGATCTGGATGTCGCCCGCCTCAAGAGCGGCAAGTTTGGCCTTCCGTTCGGCCCCCTTGTCGCGCCCGGTGAGAATCTCGATCACTACCCCGGCGGCTTCCGCCAACGGTTTGAGGCCTTGCAGATGCTGCCGCGCCAGGATTTCGGTCGGCGCCATCATCACACCCTGCCCGCCTGCCTCGACGGCAACCAGAAGCGCCATCAGCGCCACCAGCGTCTTGCCGGCTCCGACATCGCCCTGTAGCAGCCGGTTCATTCGTTCGGGTGAAGCCATGTCCGCCGATATCTCGCGCACGGCACGCTCCTGCGCAGATGTCGGCCGATACGGAAAGGCGTCCAGCACCTTGGCCTGAAGCCTTCCAGTCGCGACCGAGGGATGACCTTTACGCTTGCGGCGTCTCAGTCGAACCAGCGCCAGCGTCAACTGGTGCGCAAACAACTCGTCATAGGCCAGTCGCGTGCGTGCCGCGGCACCCGGTGACAGGTCTTCCGAACCGCGCGGGGCATGCGCAGAACTCAGTGCTTCGCGCCATCCGGGCCAGCCTTCCCGTGCGATGAGCCCTGGATCGATCCATTCTTCGAGGTCCGGCGCACGGGCCACCGCGGCTGACGCGGCCTTTGCCATGACCTTCAGCGTTACACCCTGGGTCAGGGGATAGACCGGTTCGAACTCCGGCAGGCTGCTGCCTTCGTCCACCGGCAGGATATGATCGGGATGAACCATCTGGGCCACGCCATCGAAAATCTCGACACGGCCCGAGACAATGCGACGCTCGCCGACGGGGAATTGTCGCTTCAGCCAGTCTTCCCGCGCATGGAAGAAAACCAGTTGAAAGGCGATCTCGCGATCCGACACGTCGATGCGGTAGGGCCGCCCCTTCGAGCGCGGCGGATGATGGCGCTCGACCGTGACCTCCGTCGTCGCGACGACCGGGAAATGAAGCCCCTGTATCGACGGACGAAGGCGGCGGTCGACACCGGAGGTCGGCAAGGTGAAGAGAAGATCGCGCGGACTCTCGATGTCCAGGTTTTCGAAAAGCCTGGCAGTCTTCTCCCCGATGCCCGGCAATGTCTCGAGCGAGGCAAAAAGGGGAAAAAGAATTTCCGGACGTCCGCTCATGCGTCTCCGATCAATTCAAGCCAGCTGTCTTCGTCGATCATCTCGATACCCAGTTCTTCCGCCTTCTTCGCCTTGGACCCCGCGCCGGGACCCGCGATGACAAGGTCGGTCTTCGCCGACACCGAACCTGCAACCTTTGCACCCAGAGCCTCGGCACGGGCCTTGGCCTCGGCTCGCGTCATCTTCTCGAGCGACCCTGTGAAAACGACCGTCTTGCCGGCGACTGGACTGCCGGTCGCGCGCGCGGCGGGAGCCTCGATCGTCAGCAACGCCACCAGGCGATCGATCGATTCCCGCTCATGTGCCTGCGCCAGCGCGGTGACCAGCGACTGGGTCAGCGTCACGCCAACTCCATCGATCGCCAGAAACTCCGACCATGCCGGGCTGGCCGCCAATGTCTCTCGACTGGGGCCCTGTATCGCCGCTGGCTCTGTTGCTGCTCGATCGGCGGCATCGGCAAGGCCATCCCAGGTGCCGAAAGCCCGCGCCAGATCTTTTGCCGCCACTTCTCCCAGGTGCCGGATACCAAGCCCGAACAGCAACCTGTGGAATGCGATCGTCCGGCGCTGCCGAATTGCCGAGAAGAGGTTTTCGGCCGATTTCGCGCCCCACCCCTCACGGTTCTTCAACTGCTGCAGGCCGCTCCCGTAGCGCTCTTCGAGAAGGAAGATGTCCGCCGGTTCCCGAATCCACCGGTCCTCGAAGAACTGTTCGACCTGCTTGGCACCCAGGCCCTCGATGTCGAAGGCTGCCCGGCTGACGAAATGCTTGAGTTTCTCGACAGCTTGCGCCGGACAGATCAGTCCGCCGGTGCAGCGCCGCACCGCGTCCCCTTCTTCGCGGATCGCTTCCGACCCGCATTCGGGACAAATGTGCGGGAAGGCGTAGGGTACGGCTGTTTCCGGACGCTTCGACAGATCGACGTCCGCGACCTTTGGGATCACGTCCCCTGCGCGATAGACCTGAACCCAGTCGCCCACGCGGATATCCTTGCCATCCCGGATGGGTTGTCCGTTGGAATCCCGCCCCGCGATGTAGTCCTCGTTGTGAAGGGTTGCGTTCGACACCACGACGCCGCCCACAGTCACAGGCGTCAGGCGGGCAACCGGACTGAGGGCGCCTGTCCTGCCCACCTGGATGTCGATTGCTTCCAGTCGCGTCCACGCCAACTCCGCTGGGAACTTGTGAGCAATGGCCCACCGCGGCGTCGTAGAGCGAAACCCCAACCGGGCCTGAAGCGACAGGTCGTTCACCTTGTAGACGACCCCATCGATGTCGTAGCCAAGCGTTGCGCGACGGGCCTCGATGTCCCGGTAATGCTCCAGCATGTCCTCAGGGCCAGTGCAGAGCCGGGTAAGGGGATTCGTGCGGAACCCGAGAGCGGCAAGTTTCCCGATTGCACCGATCTGGGTGTCGGCAAGCGACTGGCTGACACTTCCCCAGGCATAGGCGAAGAAACGCAATGGTCTGCCGGCGGTTACGCTGGGGTCCAACTGCCTCAGAGAGCCGGCCGCGGCATTTCGGGGGTTCGCAAAGGTCTTGCCGCCGTCCGCTGCCTGACGGGCGTTCAACGCGGCGAAATCCTCATGGCTCATATAGACCTCGCCCCGCACCTCCAGAACGTCGGGCGCATCCGTCAGCGTCTGAGGAATATCGGAAATGGTGCAGGCATTTGCCGTGACGTTCTCGCCGACGCTTCCATCGCCACGTGTTGCGGCATGGACTAAACGACCGGCCTCATAGCGCAGAGACAGCGACAGGCCGTCGATCTTCGGCTCAGCCGTGTAGTCCAGTTCCTCGTTTTCGCTCAAACCCAGGTACTTGCGAACCGAGCGATCGAATTCCGCGACTTCGGTATCGTCGAACGCATTGCCGAGAGAAAGCATCGGCACCGAATGCGCAATCTTCTGAAACCCCTCGGCGGGAGCGGCACCAATCTGGTCGCTCGGCGAATCCCGGCGCTTCAGTTCGGGAAATCGCGCTTCGATCTCGGCGTTTTCACGCTTCAGCCGGTCATACTCGGCATCGCTGATCTCCGGCGCATCGGCCTGATGATAAGCCTTGTTTGCACGATCCAGAATCCCGGCGAGTTCAACAAGGCGCCTTTCGGCTTCTTCCCGTGTCAGAGTGTCGACATCGAACTGGTCCTGCATGAACCTCTCCCGGAACGCTTTCCCAATGGATAGGGGGCGTCCCGGAAGAGGTCCAGACTGCTCTCATATTGTTTGTCACGCAGAGGCCGCGATACGCCGGTTCCCTTCTTGTATTGCCGGTTGAGGGTCTCTCAGGACATAGCCGCGTCCCCATACTGTCTCGATATAATTGTCACCGTCTGTCGCGATGCTGAGTTTCTTGCGAAGTTTGCAGATGAAAACATCGATGATCTTCAGTTCGGGCTCATCCATTCCGCCATAGAGGTGGTTCAGGAACATCTCCTTGGTCAGCGTGGTTCCCTTGCGCAGGGAAAGAAGTTCCAGCATCTGGTACTCCTTCCCGGTGAGATGAACGGTCTTGCCATCCGCCTCGACCGTTTTTGCATCCAGGTTCACGGTGACCTTTCCGGTATGGATCAGAGATTGGGCGTGACCCTTCGAACGACGGATAATCGCATGGATCCGCGCGACCAGTTCCTCGCGATGGAAGGGCTTTGTCAGGTAATCGTCGGCGCCGAAACCAAAACCCCGGATCTTGCTTTCGGTATCATCAGTCCCGGTCAGGATCAGGATTGGCGTTTCGACACGGGCAAGGCGCAGTTGCCTCAGCACCTCGTGACCATCCATATCCGGGAGATCGAGATCCAAGAGGATCAGATCATAGTCATACAGTTTGGCCAGATCGATCCCTTCCTCGCCCATATCCGTTGCATAGACGTTCAGATTGGCATGGCTCAGCATCATCTCGATGCTCTTGGAGGTTGTCGGGTCATCTTCAACCAATAGTACGCGCATATGACTTCTCCGCAGAATGAACTCGTTTGGTCTAATTTCTGAATGCAATTGGTTAACTACAGGTTACCCTCAAAATATTATAGAAATACACGCTATGGTTGTCTATAGCGTTGCAAGGTCGTCGCTTTCAGCGCTCTCTCCCCGTGTCGCTCAACTGCGGATTGCCACCCCTCAAGCTCCTCATCCGAAAGGGAATACCGTGAAATGGCTTCTTCCCGAGTGATCAATCCAAACTCCAATGCGCGTACGACAGCGGCCTTGCGGCTGGCGACCCACCGACGCGTGGATGGTTCCGGAAGATCGGCCCGCGACATCACGCTGCCATCCGGAAGGGTTATCGCCCGCGGTCCGTCAACCTTCTTCAGATACATCGCAAGTCACGCCATCAACTTCGGAACGAACCGCAATTTGCCGCGGCGATCTTAATCGAGGGTGAAGGCTGGCCTTGTGAGTGCGGCGAATTTTCCTATATTCCAACAGACCTTCCGTTCCATAGGTGCACCTCATGGCGCTGGACCGCAGCGACAGCCTGAATTCACTTGGTTTTCCAAAACCCCCTTCGGAGACACGCGTTGTCGTGGCGATGTCGGGTGGCGTCGATTCATCTGTTGTGGCGGCTGAACTTGCCCGTGAAGGCTATGATGTCGTCGGAGTGACACTCCAGTTGTACGACCACGGTGCGGCGCTGGCCAAGAAAGGCGCCTGCTGCGCGGGGATCGATATCCATGACGCGCGCCGGGTCGCCGAAACCATGGGGTTTCCGCACTATGTTCTGGATTACGAGAACATCTTTCGGGACGCCGTCATCGACGAATTCGCCGACAGTTACCTCGCGGGTGCAACGCCGGTCCCGTGTATCAGGTGCAACGAGCGGGTGAAGTTCAAGGATCTCCTGGAAACCGCCAAGGATCTCGATGCCGATTGCATGGCGACGGGCCACTACATCCAGCGGAAAATGGGTACGCACGGCCCCGAGCTCCACCGGGCCGCAGACCATGCGCGGGACCAGTCCTATTTCCTGTTCTCGACCACGCCGGAGCAGCTGGAGTTCCTGCGATTTCCCTTGGGGCACCTTGCGTCCAAGGACGAAACCCGCGCGCTTGCGGCGCGGCACGGGCTTTCCGTGGCCGACAAGCCGGACAGCCAGGACATCTGCTTCGTTCCCGACGGCAACTATGCGGGGGTGATCGAGAAGCTGCGTCCCGGCGCCGCCGAGCCCGGGCAGATCGTGCATGCCGACGGCCGTGTCTTGGGCGAGCACCGGGGCGTCATCCATTACACGATCGGGCAAAGGCGGGGGCTGGGAATCGGCGGCCTAGATGAGCCGCTCTATGTCGTGAAACTCGATGTTGATCAGCGACGCGTTGTGGTCGGCCCGAAAGAAATGCTGGCAACCCGCCGTGTCCCGGTGCGCGAAGTCAATTGGCTGGGCGATGCACCTTTTGCATCTGCTTTGGAATGGCACGTCGCTGTCAAGATTCGTTCCACGAAGCCGCCAATGGATGCCATCTTGCGGCCAATCTCACCGACAGAGGCAGAGGTGGAATTACTGACCCCTGAGGAAGGCGTGTCGCCCGGTCAGGCCTGCGTGTTCTACGAACCGGGCGGAAGCCGCGTCTACGGCGGTGGCTGGATATGGCGCGGCGCCTGAAAGTCTCGGCGACTATTCCAACGCCCTCAGAACGGAACGCGCCGCTCGAATGCCCGGCGCTTCTTCCCCCTGCCCCAGCGCCTTCATCGTAGCCTCCATCGCAGCCTTCTGCGTCTCGCGCGCAGCCTCGTCAGTCAGAAGCGATGTCAGCGCTGCACCGATCGGTCCGGGCTGGCAGGCCGGTCCCAGGAATTCTGGAACGGCCTTCTGGCCGGTCACAAGGTTCACAAGCGTAACGGTGTCGACCTTCGCCATGCGGCTCATGATCTGCCACGACAGCCAGTTCATGTCATAGGCGACCACCATCGGAGTGGCATTGGCGGCAAGTTCGAGCGACACCGTGCCGGACGCGGCAAGGGCCACGTCTCCGGCCCGGAATGCGGCGCGTTTTCGTGCCGCGGCTTCCGCATCGCCTCGCGGGTCCAGAACGACCGGAGAACCAGGCCACGACCTGACGGCGTCCCGTACGGCCGAAGCAACCGGCGCGGCAGCGGGGACGACGACCCTTGCGCCCGGAACCTTAGAGACGACCACGCGGAGGGCTTCGCCGAAGATCGGCGCCAGCCTGGAAACCTCGGCCCGACGGGAACCGGGCAGTGCAAGAATCAGGGGTGCCTGACCCAGCCCTTCGCGGTGCCGGAATGCAGCGGCCTCGTCTTTCGAGGCAACCGGCTCCGATACGACGGGATGCCCCACGAAGTCGCAGGTCATGCCTGCGGCCTCCATGTAGGGCGGCTCGAACGGCAACAGCGCCAGCACGTGATCCACGTCCCGAGCCATCTTCTCGGCTCGTCCGGAGCGCCATGCCCAGACCGAGGGGGCCACGTAGTGAACCGTGCGGATACTCTTGGCCGCATCTTTGACCTTGTGGGCCAGACGCAGAGAGAAATCCGGGCTGTCTATGGTGACCAGACCGTCCGGTTGCCATGCCACGCAGTCATTCGCTGTCTCCTGAAGACGTCGCTTCAACTCGGGATACTTTGGCAGCACCTCCGCGATGCCCATGACCGACAGCTCGTCCATCGGAAACAGGCTCTCCATCCCTTCGGCCTGCATCAACGGTCCCGCCACGCCTCGGAACTGGATGCCGGGCGCCAGCAATTTCAATCCCGTCATCAGCGCCGCGCCAAGCTTGTCGCCCGAGGGCTCGCCTGCAAGCATGTAGAGTTTCACCCGCGCACCCAAAGGAACATGCCACGCTCATCTAGGCCCTTGACGATGTCCGCAAGCCCGATGGAAAGGACGCCGCCCGCAGAGATCACAATCCCATCCAGACCCGCTCGCGCCGCCTTGACGACGGTCTCACTGCCGATCGTTGGCATGTCGATCCGCAAATCCTGACCCGGTTTCGGTGTCTTGAAGAATATGCCACCGGTTTGGCCGTGGCGGAAGGAAACGAGGCTTTCCAGCATCCAGTCGGTCCCTGGAAGCGCCTCCACGGCCAACGCCTGGCCCTTGTGAACGACGCAGGACTGGCCGACATCAGCCGCTCCAAGCGCTTCGACGATCTGTTCCGCACGCTCCGCATCACGTTCATTCTGGGTATCGGGTTTTCGGGCCGTCAGAACGCCGGGCGGAGGCAGGAGGTCGGGAGAGACCTCATGTGCCCCCCTGACAGTCAAGCCCGCCTCTTCGAAGAACCCGAGGACGGTCCGAAGCGCGGCATCGTCCCCCTCCTGAAGTGCCTTCATCATGCGGGGAACCAGCGGCAGTGTCGCGGCATCGACGGCTGCAGGATCAAGCGGTGGCCGCCGGATAGCGCCGGCAAAACAGACCTCGGTCACACCCCGGTCTTTCAGATTTGTTATGAAACTTCCAAGCTGCTCAATCCGGAATTCAACGTCGACTGCCAAGGCATCAGGCGGAAAGCCTTCAAGAGCCGCCACCATGAGTTCGCCTTCCACTGATTGCGCGACAGCATCCGGCAAGCGGCCTCGTCCCGCGATCAGCGCCAGCGTCACCTCAACGCTCCGGTGTCAGATAGCTGCGGTCACTGGCTCCAAGAACGAATTCCACGATCTCGCGCACATATGCGCTTTCCGTCTCGTCTCCGAGACGCCGGGCTCGATCCTGAAAGGCGCCCTCACCCTGTGCCAGCATCTGAAAGGCAGCGCGGAGCGCAGTGATGTCGCCGCGGTCCACGCCCTTGCGCTTCAGTCCGACAAGGTTCAGCCCGTCCAGTGTTCCGCGCGGTCCTTGGACAAGACCGTAAGGGATCACGTCGTTTGTCACCATCGTCACGGCACCGATGATAGCGCCCCGCCCGATCCGGACCCATTGGTGAATGCCTGACAGGCCACCAATGATGACGTCGTCCTCGATCACGCAATGGCCCGCAATTGCGCCCTGATTGGCCACGATCACGCGGCTGCCGACCGTCGCATCGTGGGCCACGTGAGCTCCGGTCATGAACAGGCAATCGTCTCCGACACGGGTCAGTCCGCCTCCGCCGGCTGTCCCCGTGTTCATGGTGACGCCTTCGCGGATCTTGTTGCGTTTTCCGACAACAAGACGGGTCTCTTCGCCATCGAATTTCAGGTCCTGCGGAATCTCTCCGATCACAGCGCCTGGAAAGACGACCGTTTCGTCACCGACCTCGGTCATGCCCGTCACCACGGCGTGCGACTTGATCTCCACGCCGGCGCCAAGAGTGACCTTGGAGCCGATGAGAGAAAACGGGCCGATCCTCGTGCCCGGTCCGATGCTTGCGCCCTCCTCGACGATTGCCGAAGGATGAATATGGGCCGAGGAATCGACGCTCACTTTGGCAGATCCATCATGGCCGTGAATTCACATTCGCAGGCGATCTCGTCTCCGACTGAAGCCACGCCACGGAACTTCCATACTTTGCCGCCGCCCCGCACGGTTTCGACCGCCATGCGCAACGTGTCGCCCGGTCCGACCTTGCGCCGGAACTTCACGTTGTCGATGGCCATGAAGTAGACACCGAAATTCTTGTCGGCGAGGTCCATACCCACGCCAACCACCACTGCGGCCGTTTGCGCCATGGCCTCAACCATCAGCACACCCGGCATGACAGGCATGCCTGGGAAGTGACCTGTGAACTGGGGCTCGTTCATGGTGACGTTCTTGATCCCCACCCCTCTTGCGGTCCCCTCGATGTCGACAACGCGGTCAACCAGAAGGAACGGGTATCGATGTGGGATGATCCTTTGGATCAGCTCGATATCGGCGGTCTTCAGATCGCTCATGAGTGCCTCGTCCTTGTTGTTTTAAAAGGGGTATCAAGCCGGCGAGCCATCGGCAAGGCACAGCGCGCAAAGGTGGCGAATGGTCGGAGCGCCCGGAAAAGCTGCAAGAATATACGGTTTGTGGTATTCTGACAGCTTGGAACGGGGGTGTACCAATGACAACATTCGATCTGGGGCCGTACGCGCGCGAGATAACCGCCGCATCGTTTGCGGCGAAATCTCACTTTGATCAGGGACTGAACTGGCTGTTCGGCTTCAATCACGAAGCGGCTGCGGAAGAGTTCGAAAAAGCCATCGCAATCGATCCGGATTGCGGATTGGCCTATTGGGGCATCGCTTATGCCATCGGCCCGAACTACAACAAACCCTGGGAGTTTTTCGAACCCGAGGAAAAGGTTGCGACACTGAAGCGGGCTCACGATGCGCTTGCCGCAGCACAGGCTCTTTCCCCAAGTCTCCAACCTGTGGAAAAGGCGCTCATCGAGGCCCTGGCCCACCGGTTTCCCGACGATCCCGAGATCGAGGATTTCGGCCCATGGAATGATGCGTTTTCCGATTCCATGCGCAAAGTCTATGCCGCGCACAAGAACGACCTCGACGTCGTTTCGGTGTTCGCTGAAGCCCTTATGAACAGAACTCCGTGGCTCCTCTGGGATCTGGACACGGGACAACCGGCCGAAGGCGCTTCGACGCTCGAAGCGCAGGCGGCACTTGAAACCGCATTCGACAGCCTTCCCGGAGCCTGGGATCACCCGGGCCTTCTGCATCTCTACATTCACCTTATGGAAATGTCGCCGCATCCGGAAAAGGCGCTGCGCCACGGGGACCGCCTGGTCGATCTTGTCCCGGACAGTGGGCATCTGGTCCACATGGCAACGCATATCGACGTATTGTGTGGCGATTATCAGAATGTCGTCTGGCGCAATCACCGGGCCGCCGAAGTCGATATGAAGTACGAAGCCATAGCGGGTGGGGAAAACTTCTACACGGTGTACCGCATCCACAATGTTCACTTCGAAGCATATGGCGCCATGTTCCTGGGGCAGCCGGAAGTCGCCCTCGAGGCGTCGGAGCGTCTGATCGAGATGCTGCCTGTCAACGTGATCCGCTATCTGCCCGATCTGTTCGAATCCTTTTACGGCAAGAAGATTCACGTGATGGTCCGCTTCGGGATGTGGGAGGAGATCCTCGCAGAACCCATGCCCGAAGATCCGGAACTATACAGCTATACGACAACGGCGATCTGGCAGGCGCGTGTCATTGCACTGGCCAATCTCGGGAGGATCGAGCAGGCCGAAGCGGAACGTGCCTATGCGGTCGCGGCACGTGAGGCCGTTCAGGAAAGCAGGATGGTGTTCAACAATACGGCGGAGGACGTTCTCCTGATCGGCGAGGCCATGATGGATGGAGAACTCGCCTACAAGTCTGGACGGATCGAAGAAGGGCTGGAACACTTGCGCCGTTCGGTCGGGCTCGACGACGCACTTCTTTACGACGAACCGTGGGGCTGGATGCAGCCGACCCGTCATGCCCTCGGCGCGCTCCTGATGGATGCGGGTCAATTCGAACAGGCCGAAGCAGTGTACCGCGCAGACCTCGGCCTCGACGACACCCTCGCCCGCCCTTGTCAGCATCCGAAGAACGTCTGGAGTCTGCACGGGCTGTACGAGTGCCTGGTGCATCGGGGCGAGTTGACCGAGGCGGCGCACGTCAAGCTTCAGCTTGATCAGGCGATCGCGCGTGCAACCGTTCCGATTAGGGCATCGTGCTTCTGTCGTGCAAAGGCACTCGCAGCCTGAGCTATTCGAGCTTCTCGTTCACGAGAGCAATCGCCTCTTCGGTGATATCGATCCGGTCGGCAGACAGGAAAACGTCCCGCCGGTCGATTACGACGACAGCGCCCTTGTCGCGGACGATTTCGGAAATGATTTCGGCAACCTCTCCGAAGAAGTTTTGCCGGGCTTCCTCTCTGGAGCGGTTCAGGAGCCGGGCCTTTTCGTCCTGTTCCGAGCGGATCCTCTCGACACGCGCATCGAACTCGTCTGCCATCGCCCGAAATTCCTCGGGCGCCGTATTTGGTCTCAGCTCCGTCAGTTCCTGTTCACGCGCGATCAGCTCAGCCTCGATCCGCTGGTTTTCTGCGGCAAGAGCCTGCGCGTGCGCCTCGAAATCGGCTTGAGCGCGCGAGCCAAGACGGGTCTCGGCGAACAGCCTGTCCTGGTCGATTACCAGCACCGGAGACTGAATCTCGATCACGGTTTGATCCTGTGCGATCGCCGCATGCGAAAGCATGGCGAATACCATCACAGCGGCAGACCGTCTGAGCAGATCAGAACTGCGTCGAAATCGTGATGTCGAACGTGTTTTCTTCATCGAGCGCGTTCTTTTGAATTGGCTTTGCGAAGTTCAGTCGCAGCGGACCAATCGGCGTGGTCCAGAACACCGAGACACCCACGGACGAGCGCAATTCGAAACCATCGTCTACCGTCACCACGCCTGCCGTATCGTCCAGTCCCCAAAGCGAGCCAAAGTCGGCAAAAACGCCGCCAGAGATCCCGTATTCCTCAGGCAACCCAAGCGGAAAATCTGCCTCGAAACGCAGAGCCGCGTACTTGTTGCCGCCCAGAACATCCGAATTCCCGGCGCCGGTATCCCGCGGGCCTACACCCCGCGAAGAAAAACCGCGAAGCTGGTTGGAAGAGAGGAAGAACCGGTCCGTGACACGTGTTGTTCCGTCCAAAGATGAGATCACGCCACCTTCGAGGATTGCACGGATCGTCACCTCTTCGTTGAAAATGTCGCGCTGGGCAACCGCGCGCGCTGTGGTCTTGATCGCTTCGACGTCACCACCGAGCCCCGAGTATTCCTGACCGAAGCTCAGTCGAATGCCCCTGTTCGGGTTCAAACCGCCCCTCAGAAGGTCAAGCGAGTAGTTGTAGCCGACAGAGCTACGCCACAGGTCGCCTTCCTCCCGGACGAGGATGGGAGACGCGAGGGCTCCATCCACATTGAAGATGTCCTCCTTTGCGATCTCGTAGTAGACGGAAAGACGCGAATTTTCGCCCAGCGGAAAACCAAGGGATGGCGAGAACAAACTGATACGGGTTTCGTAGGTCGCATCATCGAAATCGTTGGTTGCGTGTATGCCTTCAAGGCCAAGCGTAAGGTCGCGCCCAAGGAAAGCTGGTTCACTGAAAGCGACCCGTGATGTGGAATTCTCGTCTCCGGTTTGAATATCCAACGTCAGGGCTTGGCCCCGCCCCAGGAAGTTCCGTTCGGAAAACCCGATAGCAACGGCGAACCCCGTATCGTTGTTGTAGCTGCCGCCAAAGCTCAGGTTGCCGGTCGGCTGCTCCTCGACATCGACATCCACGATAACCTGGTCCTGTGCGGACCCCTCCCGGGTATTCACCTCAGCCTCGCTGAAGAAGCCAAGCGCCCGGATCCGTTCCGCTGCATTCCGGATCTCGCGCGGATTGAACGGATCGCCCTCGACCGTGTCGAACTGGCGCCGGATCACGCGATCGAGCGTCGTCTGGTTTCCTTCGATGTCGATCCGTTCCACAAAGATACGCGGGCCACGGACGAGAGCGAACTCAACATCCAGTTCCAGGTTGCGGCTATCACGGGTAACCCGGGGATCTGCCCGAAGGAAATCGTAGCCCTGCTGTAGGGCAAGTCGCTCTAGTCGCGCGATCTGCTCCTCGATTGCCGACGGGTTCCATGTTTCGCCGCTGCGCAGACGAAGCGCGCGCCGATATTCCTCGATATCCAGCCCTTCGAACTCGCTCGTCACCGAGATTTCGCCGACCTTGAAGGATTGACCCTCACGCACGTTGAACGTCACGAATGTCGCGTCTCGTTCGCGGGACAATTCCGTAGTCACATCCAGAACTTCGAAATCCACATAGCCGCGCGAATTGTAGAAATCGGTCAGCAATTGCCGATCAAATGCGATCCGTTCCGGAACATAGGTGTCCCGCCCCACAAGCGCCCTGAGAAAACCGGCCTGCTTGGTGTCGATCACGCGACGCAGGCGCCTGTCCGAGAACGCCCGGTTGCCCACGAAGCTCACGCGTTCGTTCTCGACCACCCTGCCCTCGGAAATCTCGAAGATCAGATCGACCCGGTTGTCCGACCGCCGAATGATTTTCGGCGTGACTTGTGCAGCAAGGCGCGAGCGCCGGGTATAGGCGTCAGCGATGCGCGCTGCATCCGCCTCGGCAATCGTGGGCGAGAAGACGCGCCTTGGCGCCGAAGTGATTTCGGCCAGCAACTCATCGTCATCCAGGCGACGATTGCCCTCGATGCTGATCTGGTTGATCGTCGGCCGCTCCACGACCTCGACACTCAGTCCGTTTCCAGTTGGCGTAATCTCGACCGTTTCGAAGAACCCGGAAGCCAGGACGCGCTGCAAGGCGTCGTTGATTTCGCCATCTGTCGCGACAGCCCCACGCTCCAGCGCAAGAAGGCTGATGATGGTCGAGTCGGGAATACGGAGGTTCCCGTCGATTGATATGCTGTTCACCTGGACCTGCGCGAATGCGCTTCCTGCGTTCAGCGCCAATGCGGCCGCGCTCGCGAGAAACAAGCCTCGTAGTCCCACGGAAGACTTCCTTACCATCTCACCTGCCCCGTCATTGCTGTTGACGAAAGTGAGTAATGGGATTCTGACAGGCTGTCAAAAGCAGGAAGCCGCCCGAAGGGGCGGCTTCCGAAAAGTCTTTGCCTTCGCCGGGTGCGCAACCCGGCTATCGTTTAGCGAGGCGTGCCGACGTATGCGGCAAAAAAGAGCGCGCCGGACAGGGCGGCAAGGACAATCAAGCGGTCGAAATTCAATTCGAACAGCAATTCCAGTCCCCGGTATCCTCTTTGGATCGTCTGCATCGGTCTTCCCCGGTAAGGAGTTACTTCGCCGACGTTAGGCACGAAATGTGACGGGATTTAGGCACACTCAAGACGAGTTGTAGGCAAGCGTGCCAAAGCCCTCCTTTTAACAATACTGCTTATTTCACGGGCAGAAAAGATCGTTCCCCACGGCGAAAAGCATCAGCGCAAGCATGATCGTCAGGCCACCCGCCATCAGGTAGCGCAACGCCTTGTCGCTCGGCGGACGGCCAGTAGCCCATTCGAAGGCGTGGAAGACCAGATGACCGCCATCGAGAACCGGGATCGGGAAAAGGTTCAGGAAGCCGACAGCGGTGGAAAGAACTGCAATGAACCAAAGGAACGACACCCAGCCCTGGCTGGCGGCCTGCCCCGAAGTTTCGGCGATGCCGATCGGACCCGACAGGTTGCAGGTCGAAATCTTGCCGGCGATCATGTGGTAGAGACCGGACACAGACGATTCCACGATAAAGATCGTCTGGTTCACCCCGTAAAGTAGCGCCTCACCGAGACCCGGAGCCTCGCTCTTCGGTTCGAAGACCAGACCACCGCCGATGCCGATAAGATAGCGCGTTTCGAACCCGCCGTTCGGCAAGGGCAGATCGCGGCGCTCGGGTTGAAGGGTCACGTCCCGCGTTTCGCCGTCGCGCCAGAGGCTCAATGTAACCGCATTGCCGTCGGAAGCACCGACAGCGTCTCTAAGCTGGCCGAAATCGTAAACCGGAACGCCATCGATGGCGGTGACAACATCACCCTCTTCGACACCGCCTTTTTCTGCTGCAGAACCGGGCGTAATGGAGGCGGCAAAGGGAGGATAAAGCCAGGGGCCTTCGATCTCTATCTCCGCCCCATCCCGAAGAACCGTGTAAGGCAGCGTCGGGGACGCCTCCAAGGCGGCGCCAAATTCGCTGAATTCTTCAGTTTTCGGAACGGCTACGCCACGGATTTCCAGCAGAACGTCGCCCGGAAGAAGCGCCTCTGCCTCGACAGGTACGGAACGTGCGGATTCGACGGTAATCGGATCGGTAGCAACACCCCGCGCAAAGAGGAGCGCCGCGAACAAAAGAAAAGACAAAACGAAATTGAAGGCCGGGCCGGCAATGACGGTCGCAGCCCGCGCCCAGAGAGGAGCGCCATGCATGGTCTGGCGTCGTTCCTCTTCCGTCATGGCGCTCAGGACCTCTTCATCGGGCCGGTCAGAGGCCGCACTGGTGTCACCCATGAACTTGACATAGCCACCGAACGGCAAGGCCGCGATCTGCCAGCGCGTTCCGTCCTTTCCGATGCGGCTTGCAATGACTGGGCCGAAGCCGATCGAAAAGACTTCCGCTTTGATCCCCGACCATTTGCCGACGATATAGTGACCGTATTCATGGATGGCCACGATGACAGAAAGCGCCACGACGAAGGCGGCGATCGTCCAAGCGAAACTGCCGAAAGTAGGGATCAGCCCTGCATCCATGCCTATTTACCTCTGACGTTCTTCAATAAATTCATCAGCCCATCTACGAGCCATCTGGTCCGTGTGCCGCACAGAATCAAGTGTAATAGCGGCCTTTCCTAGACCCTCGCCTGACATCTTTTCGATCACATCCGCGACAACTCCAGCCATATCCAGAAAACCGATGCGGCCTCCGATGAAGCCGTCGAGAGCCGCTTCTTTTGCAGCGTTGAATGCGGCTCCGGTCAGGCCGCCCTGTCGCATGACCTCTCGGGCCAGAGCCAGTGCGGGATACCGCGCCTCGTCCGGTGCCTGGAACGTCATAGAACCGATCTCGGCGAAATCCAGTCTTGCCACGGGAAGATCGCGCCGCTCTGGCCAGTGCAGAGCATACCCGATCGCATGTCGCATGTCAGGAGGCCCCACGTGCGCCATCAATGCCCCGTCCCGAAAGCCGACCATCGCGTGGATCAGGCTTTCCGGGTGAATCAACGCTTCGATGCGTTCTGGATCAACGCCAAAAAACTGATGAGTTTCAATAAGCTCCAAAGCTTTGTTAAACAAACTGGCGCTGTCGATCGTGATGCGTTGTCCCATCGCCCAATTCGGATGAGACGAGGCCTGTGCCACCGTCGCTTCCTTCAGTCGCTCGATGGGCCAATCCCGGAAAGCGCCGCCCGAGGCGGTGATGATCACCCGTTCGACGGCATCGATATCTTCGCCAACCAGCCCCTGAAACACGGCCGAGTGCTCACTGTCCACCGGCAGGACACGGGCGCCGTGTGCCTCGGCCGTTTCAAGAAGCAATGGGCCGGCCGTAACAAGGCTTTCCTTGTTTGCCAGTGCCAGAGTGCCGCCATGCTCAAGTGCTTTCAGCCCTGGTGGAAGACCGGCGGCCCCGACAATCGCGGACATCACCCAGTCAACCGGGCGCTCGGCCGCCGCGACCACGGCAGCCTCTCCGGCCGCGGTCTCAATTCCTGTCCCCGCCAAGGCGTCCTTCAGAGCGTCGCCACACTCTTCGAAGGCGGTTACGGCGATTTCAGCTCCAAGGGCCTTGGCCTGTTCCGCAAGTTTCGCGACATTGCGCCCCCCCGTCAAAGCAACGACGGAGTATTCCTCGGGGGAGCGCTGAACCAGATCCACGGTGTTGCATCCGATGGATCCGGTCGAACCGAATATCGATATCCTGCGCATCAGAGGGGAACCGGCGGGAAATCAATGATCTGTTCTACCAGGAGAAGGAACAGCGACGCTCCAAGCATCGCGTCGAACCGGTCGAACATGCCGCCATGTCCGGGCAGGATTGACGACGAATCCTTCACCCCCATGCGCCGTTTCAGAGCGCTCTCCGCGATATCACCAAACTGCCCGGCAATGGCCAAAGCGATGGAAATACCGATTATCTCTCCGCCCGCCATACCTTTCCAGGCATAGACCAAACCGACCAGCGCCGCTCCGATCCAACCTGCAATCGTGCCGGACCATGTCTTCTTGGGGCTGACCTTTGGCCAGAACTTGGGTCCACCGATCGAACGGCCTGCAAAGTAGCCAAGAATGTCTGAGGCGATCACGATCAGCGCCAGCCAGACCATCCAAATGAATCCGAAATCGTCCCGCAGGTGGATCAGGCCGAAACTCGCAACAAGAATGGCCGAAGAGAACAACGCGTAGCTGACGCGATGCCGCTCGAGCCGCGCGATCCCCACGAGAGCCGGCACGAACACCAGAGGCAGCGAGTAGCCGGCCGGCAAAGTCACCAGCAGGAACAACGCCACTGCCGCAAGGCACCCAAGCGCCACGGATGCCGACGCTGCACCCACCATCCGCGCCACTTCCCAGACCATGATCCCGCAGATCACGGCGACGAAAGCGTGAAACGGATGCCCGCCAAGCCACATTGCAAAAAGGCCGATCACGGCGAAAAGGCCGCCGGAAATCAGCCGTGGTCCAAGATCACTCCACTGCCCCACCCCGGCGTGGTTCATCCCGGCACAGCTCCGTACCGCCGCTCACGCTGCGAGAAATCAGCGAGA
Organism: Silicimonas lutimaris; assembly: GCF_047314965.1. NCBI lineage: Bacteria > Pseudomonadati > Pseudomonadota > Alphaproteobacteria > Rhodobacterales > Paracoccaceae > Silicimonas > Silicimonas lutimaris. Next base: position 32,938 of record NZ_JBLBVK010000042.1, read on the forward strand.
ACGCGCGCGAATTCTTCCCGGGTAAAATCCGGCCAGAGCGTGTCGATGAACTCGTATTCCGAGTAGGCCGACTGCCAGAGAAGGAAGTTGGAAATCCGGGCTTCGCCACTGGTCCGGATCACAAGGTCCGGATCAGGCAGGACATAGGTATCCAGATGCCGCGCAAGTTCCTCCGCGTCCACCTTCTCCGGGTCAACCTTTCCAGCGGCGACGTCGCGGCACAATCGCTTCGCCGCGCGCGTCACCTCGTCCCGACCGCCGTAGTTCAGCGCGACAGTCAGATGAACCCTATCGTTGGCGCAGGTCAGCAGTTCCAACTCGTCCATCAGCGCGACGAGGGTCTCGTCAAGGCGAATACGATCACCGATGAAACGAACACGGACACCTGCTTCGACAAGTTGCTTGGTCTCGCTCATCAGGTAGCGCTTGAAGAGCTTCATCAGCCCCGAAACTTCGGTCTGCGTCCGCTTCCAGTTCTCGGTAGAAAATGCGAATATCGTCAGATACTTGACGCCAAGATCGGGACAAGCCTCAACGATTTCCCTGACGCGCTTTGCGCCAGCATGGTGTCCGAATAGCCGGGGCTTGCCGCGTGCCTGTGCCCAACGGCCGTTGCCGTCCATTATGATCGCGACATGCTCGGGGGCGCCGCCGTTACCTCTTTTGCCCAAATCGGGTCTCCTCGTACTTCAATGCCCACCCCAGTCTAAAGAGTTACACCTGCATGATCTCTTCTTGCTTGGTGTCGAGAGCCGCGTCGATCTTGGAAATTCCCTTGTCGGTCAGTTCCTGAACCGCGGCTTCCCAGAACTTCTGGTCGTCCTCCGACATGCCATCGGATTTTGCCTTCTTGATCTGATCCATCCCATCGCGCCGCACGTTCCGGATCGCGATACGCGCGTTCTCGGCATACTGCCCCGCAACCTTGGTCAGTTCGCGACGGCGTTCTTCGTTCAGTTCGGGGATCGGAAGCATGATGATGGTGCCATTCAGCTGGGGATTGATCCCCAGTCCGCTTTCACGGATGGCCTTCTCGACAACACCAACCAGGGATCTGTCCCAGACGTTGATGGTGACCATCCGCGGTTCGGGAACGTTCACCGTTCCAACCTGGTTGATCGGTGTCGTGGCGCCATATGCCTCGACTGTAATGGGTTCAAGCATCGATGCCGATGCCCGTCCGGTCCGAAGAGACGCGAAATCGGTTCGCAAACTGGCCAAAGCGCCGTCCATTCTGCGCTCAAGATCGTCGAGATCGATTTCGAAATCGTCAGCCATGCCCGTCTCTCGTTTTTCTATGTGGCTAAACCACCTAATTTTTCCTTCTATACCTTCAACAAAAGGCAATTGTATAGAGGACCTGTGGCAAAGCTGTGCAACCGCGCCTCAGCTCGTGTGCAGTTTCGTTGCCGGATGGCTTCACTTGAAGGCTGGAGCGCCGACATCTTCCGGGTTGTTCTGCGGAGCCTACGTCAACCCTTGACGATCGTATAAGTCCCCTCGCCTCGCAGGATACCGCGGAACCCGCCCGGTTCATCCAGCGAAAAGACGATGATCGGCAATTTGTTGTCGCGTGCCAGAGCAATGGCGCTGGCGTCCATCACACCCAGGTGCTGAGCAAGAACATCGTCATAGGTGATGGTGTCATAGCGTTTGGCATCAGGGTACTTCACCGGATCCTTGTCATAGACCCCATCGACCTTGGTGCCCTTGAATATGGCCTGGCACGACATTTCGGATGCGCGTAGCGTGGCCGCCGTGTCCGTGGTGAAATACGGGTTCCCCGTACCAGCGGCAAAAATGCAGACCCGTTTCTTCTCCAGATGCCGCACCGCCCTGCGACGGATATAGGGCTCGGCCACTTCGTCCATGCGAATCGCGCTGATTACACGGGTAAACACGCCAAGCGCCTCCAGTGCGGACTGCATGGCGAGAGCATTCATGACGGTTGCCAGCATGCCCATGTAATCGGCCGTCGTCCGTTCCATCCCCTGAGCCGAACCGGCAAGCCCGCGGAAGATATTCCCACCGCCGATGACCATGCAGATTTCAACGCCAAGGTCATGGACCGATTTCACTTCTTCGGCGATGCGCTGAACGGTCGGGGGATGCAGACCAAACCCCTGGTCGCCCATCAGGGCCTCTCCGGAAATCTTCAGAAGGACACGTTCGTAAGCCGGAGCTGCCTTTTCTTCGCTCATATTCCTGTCCCTCGCATCCTTGTTTTGACCCCGGGCTTTGCACCCGGCGGGAAAATGTCGGAAAAGCCGGAGCAATTCAACGCCGGAAGGACGCAAAATCACCGACTCGCTCGTCCACAGTCTCGACACGACCCGCCCCGTGCTGATCGCAGGTCCGACGGCCAGCGGCAAGTCCGCATTGGCCATGGAAATTGCGACACGTCTTGGTGGTCCGGTTGTGAATGCCGATGCACTTCAGGTTTACGGAGATTGGCGGGTGCTGACAGCACGTCCTTCGACAGCCGACGAGGCCACGCTGCCTCATGCGCTGTACGGTCACATTCCTGGGCATCAGCCCTATTCGGTCGGAGACTGGCTGCGCGAACTTGAACCTTTGCTGGCCGGACCGCCCCCGGTGATCGTGGGTGGCACCGGACTCTACTTCACCGCCCTCACCGAGGGTCTTGCGGATATTCCTTCGACACCTGAAACCATCCGCCTGGAAGCCATTCGCCGGATGACTGACGAAGGCTTAGATGCACTTCTAGCCGAACTCGATCCCGAGACCGCGGCCCGCATTGACCGCCAGAACCCGATGCGTGTTCAAAGGGCTTGGGAGGTGCTTCGCACAACCGGGCGCGGCTTGGCCAGCTGGCAGGAGGAGACGCCTCGCCCGCTCCTGCGGATCGAAGACGCGCAGCCTCTTGTCATGGAAGCCCCAAAGGACTGGCTCAACCCGCGGATCGAGGCGAGGTTCGACATCATGCTTGAGGCGGGCGCTCTGGAAGAAGCGCGGATGAACGAAGGGGCCTGGCACGAAGGCCTGCCCTCAGCGAAGGCGATAGGCGCGGCCGAACTGGTGGCGCATGTGCGCGGAGAGATGAGCCGTGAGGAAGCACGCGAAGCGGCCGTCACGGCCACCCGGCAATATGCCAAACGACAACGCAGCTGGTTCCGATCCCGAATGAAGGCTTGGCGTCAGATAGACGCCAGGTCATGAAAAGCCGGGCAAAACGCAGACGTTTGCCATACGTTTTGCCGACGCTTTGCAGACACCTTTATTTCGACTTGAGATACGCCACGAGAATGTCGCGCGCCGCCTCCAGGTCGCTCTTCTCGATCATCTCCGTGACGGTATGGATGTACCTTGTTCCGACAACGATCCCCACGGCGCGAGCACCGGCTGCCGCCTGCTGGGCGGCCGCGCCGTCCTGACCGCCCGAGCGTAACATCGTGCGCTGAAAGGGTATTTTCTTCTTCTCCGCCAAGGCGGCAATCTCGGCGACCAGGGCCTTGTCGGCAATGAAGCTGCCATCCCTGATATGGAGCCCGAACCCTTTGCCCTGTTCGGTCGTCCGATCCTGCTCCGGAACGCCAGGCGTGTCACAAGCCAGCGTCGTGTCGATTCCAATCCCGATATCCGGTTTCACATGATAAGCCGCCGTCCGCGCCCCCCGCAGCCCGACTTCTTCCTGCGTGGTGAAAACGACATGGATTTCCGCATCGGTCTTTTTCTTTCCGAGTCCGCGCAAGGCTTCGACTCCAAGCCAGCAGGCGATACGGTTGTCCAAAGCCTTGGAAACCACCTTGTCTCCCATCTCTAGAAATGGCTCGTCCATGACCACCATGTCACCAATCTTGACGACATCCTTCGCCTTTGCGCCAAGTCCGGTATCGACAAAGAATTCGTGCGGTTCAGGGATCTTCTTGCGGTCTTCAGCCGACGCGATGTGGACAGGCCGCCCCCCGGGGTTCATGACGGCTTTCAGATCTCCCTGATCCGTGCAGACCAGCACTCGGCGCGAGAACAGGTTGCGCGGATCGAATCCGCCGACAGTCTGCAGATAGAGGAATCCCTTGTCACTGATATGGCTTACAAGAAAACCGATTTCATCCATATGGCACAGGAGCATGATCTTTTCGGGCGACTTGCCTTTGCCTTTGCGAATAGCGTGCAGAGACCCCATCGCATCTTCATGCACGTCATCGGCGAAACCGATGATCTCGGTGCGGATCAATTCGCGAACCCTCTCCTCATGACCGGGAACACCCGGGGTTTCGCAGAGGATTTTCAGAAGTTCGATGTTTTTCATACGTTCCTCGTCAGACTGGCCAAATGATGGGAATGAAGAAACTTGCCGTCAGTGCCAGCAGAATATTCAGCGGCAGACCGACGCGGGTAAAGTCTGTAAATCGATACCCGCCAGGACCATAGACAAGAGTGTTTGTCTGGTAACCGATGGGCGTCGAAAAAGCGGCTGAAGCCGCGAACATCACCGCAACGACCAGCGGACGCGGATCTAACCCCAGGGCCAGCCCCAACTGAATCGCAATGGGCGTCAAGATGACCGCCACGGCGTTATTCGTGACGAGCTCTGTCAGAGTGGACGCCAGCAAATAGATCGACAGAATCACAACAAAAGGCGGCGCGTTCGCAAGCAAGGGTTGCGCGTAGGAAACAATGAGTTCCACCGATCCGGCCGCCTCCAGGCCGGCGCCGACCATCAGCATCGCGAAGATCAGCGCAAGCAGCCTTCCTTCAACCATTGCGAAGGCTTCATCCGCGTCGATACAGCGTGTCAGCAGAATGAGAGCTACCGCAAGAAGCGCCAGGGGCAGAATATCGGCAACGCCCAATGCCGCCAGCCCGACGACCCCCGCCAGAGCCAATATGGCAATCGGGGCCTTCTCTCTTCGAAATGCCTGCTCTGTCGGACGGTTGACTTCCACCAGTTCCATATCCTGCGCCAAGCGATGAATGTCGTCTGAAGCACCTTCCAGAAGCAGCGTGTCGCCGACCCGGACGACGACTTCATCCAATTGCCGGCCGATATTCTGATCCCGACGGTGTACAGCGAGCGGGTAGACCCCGTAGCGGCGCCGAAGTCTCAGCGCGCCAAGCGACCGTCCGACCATCCTGCACCCGGGCGTGATCAGGACTTCCACGGTTTCGGTCGCAACGGAAGATAGCTTGTCCACGGGCCTCAGTTTCGCATCTGTCTGGAACGAAAGGAGCTCGGCAACGTCGGTTCTCAGCATCACCCGGTCGCCTGGTTCCAAGATAACGCTCTTCAAATCGCGACGCAGCGAGGCATCACCTCGGAGAACGTCGACGACCCGCACGCCATCACGTGAGAAAAGATCGACTTCCAAGGGTTTCTGACCGATCAGATGCGAGCCTTCGGGCAACGCTACCTCGGTGAAGTATTTCATCTTTCGCCTGTCGCCGCCTAGCAAACCGCCCATCGACGTCCGTTCGGGCAGAAGGTGGCGGCCAATGAGAACCAGATAAACACCGCCCATAAGAACCTGGATCAGTCCCAAGGGAGCGATTTCCAGAATCGAAAACGGCTCAAGTCCACGCTCGCGGGCCACGCCATCTACCAGCAAGTTCGTCGAGGTTCCGATCAGCGTGATCGTGCCACCGAGAATCGCCGCATACGATAACGGGATCAGAACCTTCGAGGGTGAAATCCCGATCCTCTTTGCAAGCTGGACGAAAATCGGGATCATCAAGACAACGACTGGCGTATTGTTCAGAAAGGCAGAGCCCGCAGCCACCACCGCCAGACTGACGACAAGTGTTGCTGTTGGTGCAGTATCAGCTCGTCTATCGGCCTCGACCGTCAACCATTTTAACGCTCCGGTTCGAACGAGGCCACCCATGACCAGGAACATCGCTGCAATTGTCCAAGGCGCGGAATTTGAAAACACACCCGCAACCCGTTCGAATGGAAGCAGCCCTAGAAGATACATCGCGGCTGCACCACCGATTGCCGTCACCTCGGGCGGATAGGTTTCACGGGCAAACAACACGAGCATCGCAAGAACGACGAGAATGCCGCAAACGGCAAGAATCATCGGGCTTGCACCCATAAATGTCAGCATTTACCGCCTCCTAGCGGGACTTCCTGTCGAGGGTATCCGGCCTGTCAACCGCTGCAAGAGGATCCTCTGCTCGGGGTTGAACGAGGAATACTCCAGTCAAAATCAGAGCCATAGCGCCCCAAATCCACCCTGAATAGCTCTCCTGCAGGATCAGTGTTGCCCAAAGGACCCCGAATCCGGTGACAAGATAACTGACCTGAACGGCAAAAATCGGCCCTGCCGCTCCGACCATCCACACATAGGCCGTATAAACTACAACATGAATCAAGGCTGCCAGTACGATGGCGAGATCGGCGAGAGCCCAAGGAGGACGCGGATCGATGAACTGACCCGAAAAAGCGGCAAGTGGCAACGCGATAAGCGCCCCAGTGACCGATGCACCATATAGGACATCCACTGGCGAAAGCCCGGCTGTGCCCCACTTGGCAACAGCATTGCCCTCCAGCCCGTAGAAAAATGGTGCGACAAGAGCCAGTGGGATGAACGCAACCATCGCTCGTTCAGGCAAAGACGCTTCGGGCGCAACGATAAGGAGTACTCCGGCCAGACCAAGCAAAAGCCCCATCAGGCGCGAGGTCTCGAACTTTTCGTTTCCAAGCGCCATGGCAATCGGGAATGCGAACATCGGAACGAGCGACAGCAGAATGGACACGAGGCCAGAAGGCAAATGACGAATAGCCTCGTAGGACGCAGAATTGGGAAGAACGGTGCCAATGAGTGCGATGAAAACATAGACCCGCATAGCACCTGCATCGAAGCGAAGGCTGGGCCACCGAAACAACAAACGGCGGCGGGTTGGATTCTCTTTAAGACCGCGGACTTCAATACATCGGAAAAGCGCCAAAGAGACCGCGCCGAGCGCCAACTGCCAGAATACAAGTCCGAAATGCCGATATCCCTCTGAAACCGCGATCTTCGACAATGGCTGCGTCATACCCCAGCCCGCGCCCATCACCACAAGTATCAGAAGGAATACTACCGTCCTGCGCTTCATGAAATGCAACTTACCTGCATCGGAACGACGCTGACCTTTTGTCTTCACTCAAGCAAGTCCAAATCGGAGTTGTCTTGGATCAAGGCGACACCCTGAGGTTTCACGTCATCTGGGGAAAATTGAAGAAGGAGAAACAAATGCTTCGCATTCTCGTCTTGCTCTCAATTCCGCTGGTGACCGCAGCGTGCGCAGAGAAAGACAAATATCCACTGTCAGGAGACCAATGCCATGAGGGAGATCCTGTTCAGCAGATGACACCTCCCGACTGCCTGAACCTACCGACCGGGACCGGCACTTTCTAGGCGCCCCCCTTCACGGAACATTTTGACCGTCTGCGCTTTTCCAGTACGGTCGTCGGTCTCGACATAAAGACCTGAAAGTGTTGCCTCATCCATTGCAGGCTGGAAGCGCCCCTTCGACATGCCGGTTATAAACCGACGTAGGGGCTCTTCCTTATCCATGCCAATAACCGAATTATAATCTCCGCACATTCCCGCATCTGTAAGGTAGGCAGTGCCGCCGGATAGGATCATTGCATCGGCGGTCGGCACATGCGTATGCGTTCCGACCACAACGCTTGCACGGCCATCACAAAAATGCCCGATGGCCATCTTCTCGGATGTCGCCTCGCAGTGGATGTCCACAATGCTGGCCTGAACCAGACCACCCATAGGGTGCTTTCGCATCACTTCGTCCAAAGCCGAAAAAGGATCGTCGAAGGGCCGCTTCATGAAGACCTGTCCGAGTGCCTGAACGACAAGTACTTTTCTGCCTGAAGGCGCATCGAAGACGCGCGCGCCCTGCCCCGGAGCGTTCTTCGCGAAGTTCAACGGACGAATAATCCTTGGCTCTTTCTCAATGTGGGCAAGCATTTCGCGCTGATCGAAGGCATGGTCACCCAATGTCAGGACATCCGCGCCAGCCTTGAAGATATCTTGTGCGTGCTCCGGGGTGATCCCAACGCCGGACGTCGCGTTCTCGCCATTGACGACGACGAAGTCCAACTTGAGGCGCGCCCGGATGTCGGGAAGGCGTTCTGTGATAGCACGACGTCCAGCGCGGCCTACGACGTCTCCGAGAAAGAGTAACTTCATTGTTACGCCCTAGACGTCATCAGCCTGCCAGGCAAGTGAACTTCCATTCTCGGGTCGTACAATCCCGAACTCGGTCACTATGGCATCAAGCGGCTGGTCGGTTGCTTCGACAGGCAAATCAGCATCGCTGTGCTGTGCGGCGTAGGCAAGTCCGATGGCAACTACCCGAGCATGAGGACGAAGCGCCGCGAGAGTACGGTCGTAATGGCCTGCACCGTATCCGAGACGATGGCATCGAGAGTCGAACGCAAGCATGGGGACTACAAGTACCCTGGGGGTCACCGGCTCATCCAATGCCGGAATGGAGACGCCGAAGCCATCCTTCTCCATATCCATCCCTTCGTGCCAACGGCGAAAAGTCAGAGCGGCATCTCGGCCATGAGTCACAGGCAGACAGACAGTCCGGCTGGCCTGTAGTGCCAACATGACGGGTCTTGGATCTATCTCGGTTCGGATAGGCCAATAGAAAGATACGGGACCATCGGTTCCGGACAACAATCCCTTCAAACGTTCAAGTGCCGGCGCTGGGTCAACGTTACCATGCGCAGATGCCCGCCGTTCTCGCGCAATACGACGCAGTGTGTCTTTGTCACGGTTCATAGCAGCATCACCGAAGCCAGCCCTAGAAACGCGAAGAATCCCACCACGTCGGTCACAGTCGTCACGAAAGTGCCCGAGGCCAACGCGGGGTCCACACCGGACTTGTCCAAGGCAAGCGGAATGAGCACACCAGACAATCCCGCGGCAAGAAGATTGACCACCATCGCCACGGCAATCACCACTCCGATCATGGGCTGACCGAACCAGACAAGCCCCACAAGGCCCATGACAATCGCGAAGATCATTCCGTTCAACAGGCCGGCCATGGCCTCTCGACGGATCACTCTCCATGCGTTGGAACCGGTCAGGTCACGGGTAGCCAGTGCTCGGACGGCGACCGTCATGGACTGTGTCCCGGCATTGCCGCCCATCGAAGCAACGATTGGCATCAGAACGGCTAGCGCCACCACGGCGGCGATCACTTCGTCAAAAAACGAGATCACGATGGACGCCAGAATTGCGGTAGCGAGGTTGATGCCAAGCCAGGGAAATCTGCGTCGGACGATTTCGAGGGTTGAGTTCGACAGGCTCTCGTCGCCAACCCCGCCGAGGCGGAGCACGTCCTCCTCATGTTCCTCGTCCAAGACTGCCATGGCATCGTCGATGGTAATCACGCCCACAAGCCGCCCGTCGGAATCGACGACTGGCGCGGAAATCAGGTGATACTGATTGAATGCATAGGCGACGTCGCCCTCTTCCTCATCGACCTCGAAGACCCTGAAACTATCCTCTGTGATTGCCTTTAGAGGTACTTCACGGCGGGACGACATGATCCGACCAAGCGTAACGTAGGCAGTGGGTCGGTGTCGCGGGTCAACAAGTACGATGTGGTAGAATTGATCGGGAAGATCGGCATTGGCCCTAAGGTGGTCGATGGTGTCACCGACAGTCCAATGCTCGGGCGCAATCACAACTTCACGCTGCATGAGACGACCGGCGGAGTACTCCGGATAGGACAGCGCCTTTTCGACCGCGATCCGGTCGACCATGTCCAGAACGTCGAGAATTGCTTCCTGCTGGGGTTCGTCGAGGTCTTCGATCAGGTCGACAACGTCGTCCGACTCGAGTTCCTGAACTGCGGCGGCCAGAACTTCGGGTTCCAGAGCCTCGATTACCGAGTCTCGGATATCCTCGTCGATCTCTGACAGGATCTCGCCGTCGATGTAGTCTCCCGCCAAACGGAGAATGGAAGTCCGGCTATCAGCGCCGACTTGCTCGAGAAGGTCGGCGATGTCGGCGGGATGCAAAGGCTCCAGGACTTCCTCAAGCCGTGCGCGATCTCCCGAATCTGCTGCTTCGACAGCGGCCAATACAACCTTGTTCCGGAGAGCGTAGTCGTCTTCGGTCTCGTCTTCGGCGTGTTCAAGTGTTTCAACCTGGTCGTTCATCGCGACATCTCCGGGAGGACTTTGACGCGCACCCTAGAGTATTGCACGGGATGGACAACAGGGCGCGGGCATACTTTAGAAGAAGCGACGAAAGGAAACTGTCATGGATGCTGGCGAACTGTTGATTGGGCAAATTATCAATTTCTCGGGCAATCCGTTTCTGGAGGGGCCGCATGCAGCGCATCACGATGCAAGCGGAGGATTGGTTATCCAGAACGGGCGCATCTCGGCAGTCGGATCAGCCGAAGACCTGCGTCGGGATTTCCCGCGAGCAAAGGTCACCGACTTTGGTAACGATTTGATCTTACCGGGTTTCATCGACGCTCATGTTCACTACCCTCAGACTGCGATCATCGCCAGCTGGGGGAAGCGGCTCATTGACTGGCTGAACACGTATACGTTTCCGGAAGAGATGCGTTTCAGTGACCCGGAGTATTCTGCAGAGGTTGCTCGCTGTTTCTTTGACCTGTCTCTTTCGCATGGGACGACGACTGTTGCGAGCTTTTGCACGATTCACCCTGAGAGCGTGAACGCGTTTTTCGCCGAAGCGAAGCGCCGGAATCTGTGTGCAGTTGGTGGAAAGACCTGCATGGACCGGAATGCCCCGGACGGTCTTCGTGACAATGTGCAGAGCGCGTACGATGACAGCAAACGGCTGCTGGAGCGTTGGCACGGTGACGATCGCCTAATCTACGCCATTACGCCTCGTTTCTCACCGACCTCGACGCGGGAACAACTTGAAGCGCTCGGGGCGCTGTGGTCGGAGTACCCCGAATGCCCGATGCAAACCCATCTGTCGGAACAAACCGACGAGGTTGCCTGGGTCGCGGAACTCTTTCCGGAGGCCCGGGATTATCTTGATACCTACGAGGCAGCAGGTCTTCTTGGAGCAGGTGGCCTCTATGGGCATGCCATTCACCTTGCTGACCGTGAAAGGCAAAGGCTGCTGGAAGCCGGTGGAGCACTGGTACATTGCCCCACGTCCAACACATTCATCGGTTCCGGATTGTTCGACATGGACGGATTGACCCGTGAGGATCAAATCGTCGGGCTTGCGACAGACACTGGCGGCGGCTCATCGTTCTCGATGCTCCGAACGATGGCCGCGGCCTATGAAGTCGCGCAACTTCGCGGGCGTCCGCTTCACCCGTCCGAATTGATATGGCTTGCCACCGCCGGATCAGCGCGTGCATTGCGGCTTGGTGATCGCATTGGAGACCTGAAGCCAGGATATGATGCAGACCTTGTCGTGATGGACCTCGCCTCCACTCCCGCAATTGCTCAACGCGCCGCGCGGGCCAAAGACATCTGGGAAGCCCTGTTTCCAACAATCATGATGGGGGATGATCGTGCCATCCGGGATGTACGAGTTCTGGGGCAAACGGCACTATGCTGACATTTGCGCTCGCAGTTCTGTTCCTCATTATAACTCCCGGGCCTGGCGTTCTGTCGCTTGCCGGCGTCGGCGCCGCGTTCGGGTATCGCCACGGCAGCAGGTATCTGGTGGGCCTGTTTCTGGGCACCAATCTTGTGTGTCTCGGCGTGATCACCGGGCTGGCTGCCATCATGTTGGCCGACCCTCGCATACGAACGATCTTTTCCATTGCTTCCGCAGCCTATCTTGCGTGGCTTGCGTTCCGTATCGCTTTCGCAGGCGCGAGGATCGCGTTCATCGAGCGGACTGAACCGCCTGGGATTCGCGGCGGCATTTTCCTTCAGATCATCAATCCGAAGGCCTACGCGGTTAATACGGCCCTGTTCTCCGGCTTTGCATTCATGAGCGATGCACCGGCCATAGAGATGGCGATAAAACTCATTATTCTTAATACGATGTGGATTGGGATTCATGTTTTATGGCTATGGGTCGGCGTTACGATACGTCGCCTTGATTTGCCGCCGCGAAAGCAAAGAGCGATCAACATCGCCATGGCAGTCTCGATGCTGGTTGTCGTCGCTCTGGCGGCATTCGCCGCGACTTAGCCCATCAACCTCTGAACGCTGGAGCGGGCTGCATATAGGGCACCCGGCAAATCAACCGTGGTGACGTTGCCGTCGTTCACGATCTGCCGCCCTTCGACGAAAAGATGCTTCACTTTCGTTGGCCCGGCCAGAAGAAAGGACACCGGGTCCCAGCTTCCTGCGCTGTCCATTCCGGAGATATCCCAAAGCGCGAGATCGGCACGCATCCCAGGTCGAATCCGCCCAATGTCATCACGTCCAAGCACCTGGGCCCCGCCAACCGTGGCAATTTCGAGGGCCTCACGTGCGCTCATAGCATCTGCTCCATTTGCGACCCTCTGAAGCAGCATGGCCTGGCGGGCCTCAGACGCAATGTTCGCCTGATCGTTCGATGCGGAGCCATCCACACCAAGTCCGACGCGAACGCCGGCATCCCTCATGGCACGCACCGGAGCAATCCCGGAACCGAGCCGGCAATTGGAGCATGGGCAATGAGCCACGCCTGTCCCGGTCCGAGCGAAGAGATTGACTTCGCTTTGGTCTAGTTTGACACAGTGAGCATGCCAGACGTCATCGCCCGTCCAGCCAAGTTCTTCGGCATATTCCCCCGGACGACAGCCGAATTTCTCCAGTGAATAGGCGATATCCTCATCATTCTCCGCAAGATGGGTGTGCAGCCGGACACCTTTGTCCCGAGCAAGTAGTGCGGCGTCGCGCATCAACTCGCGACTTACTGAGAACGGAGAACAAGGCGCAATGCCAACTCTGACCATTGCGCCCGGGGAGGTGTCGTGGAACTTATCCACGACACGGATGCAGTCATTGAGAATTGCCTTTTCTGTTTCGACAAGACTGTCGGGGGGTAGACCTCCTGAACTCTCCCCGATCGACATCGCGCCCCTCGTCGGGTGAAAACGCACGCCGATTTCGGAAGCGGCCCCAATCGTATCATCGAGTCTCGCGCCGTTCGGAAAAAGATAAAGGTGATCGGAGCTTGTCGTGCATCCTGAAAGAGCAAGCTCGGCAAGACCCAGGGTAGTGGACAGAGCGAAATCGTCCGGCGTGAACCGTGCCCAGATGGGATAAAGCGTCTTGAGCCAGCCAAACAGGAGAGCGTCCTGTCCTCCCGGAACCGCCCGTGTCAGTGTCTGGTAAAGATGATGATGCGTATTGATCAGGCCAGGTGTTACAAGAAGCCCGGTCGCCCGCAAAACCTCCGCATCCGGGGCATGCAAGGCGCGGCCCAATTCTGTAATCACCCCGTTCGAAACAAGGATGTCGACATCCGACAGATCAGGACCATCCATGGTGCAGACACATTCTGCGCCTTTGATGAGAACGTCCCTCAATCGGCTCCCCGCAAAAGTGAGAGCGCCGCAAAGTGAAGTTCTGGATTGCCGGCAGCCAGGATACGCCCCCCCAAGTGTGCGGGCTTTCCTTCCCAATCCGTCACGATCCCGCCAGCGGACTCGATGACTGCAATGGGGGCCTGGACGTCATAGATATTCAAGCCCGCCTCTATTACCAAGTCGATCTGACCAGCGGCCAGCAATGCGTAGGCGTAGCAGTCGCAGCCATAGCGAGTCAGTTTGACTTTGCTCGACACTCTTCGAAACGCGGCGCCTTCCTCGTCGGTACCCACTTCGGGAAAAGTCGAAAAAAGAGTCGCCTCGGAAAGCTCCACGTCAGCCTTTACACCAAGCGGATGCGTTCCGAGAGGTCCGCTGACCCTCGAACGCCCCAGACCACCTTCGAATCTCTCGCCAACATATGGTTGGTCAATGATGCCGATAAATGGTCCGTCCGCGTCGGCAACCGAGATCAGAACGCCCCAGGTAGGTGTTCCGCTGATGTAGCCTCGGGTCCCGTCGATGGGATCAAGAACCCAAGTCAGGCCGGAAGTCCCTTCCTTGCTACCGTGCTCTTCCCCGATGATGCCATCGTCAGGACGCAACTCTTCCAAGAGACGTCGCATGGCGAGTTCAGCATTCCGATCCGCAATCGTTACTGGATCGAAATGTACTCTCTTGCTTTCTGTCGAAAGTCCGTCTTGTCGGAAGTAGCGCAGCGTTTCGATACGTGCAGCGTCCGCCAATGTGTTTGCGACCTGCCAGAGATCCGGCAGGTCATCGCTGTATCGATCCAACAAATTCTGCCCCCTACGTATTCCCCATGGAAAATGAAGTATTTTGGGCAGTTAAGACGGTCAACCCTTGTCAGGCAACGTCACTGAGCACCCGAGCCAATTCGAATAGACGGCGACGTTGGGTCTCGGGAATTGCGTAGTAGGATCTAACCAACTCCAGCGCTTCCTTGTCCTTCAAGATGTCACCGGGAAGTTCCGTGACCTCATGCGTATGTTCAGGTACGTCTTCCAAGCCCTCGAAGAAGAAGCTTACAGGTACGGTCAAAGCCTCAGCGATATCCCAAAGCCGAGACGCGGAAACGCGGTTCATGCCTGTTTCATACTTCTGGATCTGCTGGAATTTTATTCCAACCGCTTCAGCAAGTTGCTGTTGAGTTATACCGACAAGCCACCGGCGATGACGGATGCGCTTACCGACGTGGACATCAACCGGATGCTTCATTTTTATATCCATTCTCTACCATGACGACCCTACACTGCTCCTCTTAGAGTATTCTAGTTATACTTATGGGTAGGTAAACAACCCACGGTGCAAAAACCTCGACAGCAAGGCAGCACGCAGGCACTCTTGCTCAAAGATATCATATACGATGAATGGTGAACACTGTCACCAAAAAAAATCGATATTGTTGAGAATGTCTTAATAACAGCGATAAATGTAAATCATGCGCAAAGCTGAAGCCTGGATATGCCGGACGACAAACACTGCTCCTCGGATAGAGGCATTCGTGGTGCCAACTCTCACGTCCAACGAAGTCTTGCTTCGCGTCAAAGCCGTTGGACTCAACTTCGCGGACATCTTGATGCTTAAAGGTAGCTATCAGGCAACACCACCCACGCCTTTCGTTCTCGGCATGGAGTTCGCTGGGGTTGTTGAAGAAGTGGGAGACGCTGTTTCAGCGTTTGCCGTAGGAGATCGTGTGATGGGGGTCCCAGGACACGGCGGCCTCGCTGAATTCGCAGTGCTGCCCGAAACCAAACTGCGGCATTGTCCACCAACGATGGACGACATATCTGCGGCGGGCTTTCAGATTGCCTACGGCACGTCGCACCTCGCCTTGACACATCGCGCACGTCTTCTGGCCGGAGAAACGTTACTTGTCATCGGAGCCGCCGGTGGCGTCGGCCTGACCGCAGTAGAGGTCGGGCATCAGCTTGGCGCGAGGGTTATCGCGGTCGCGCGCGGAAAAGAAAAACTCGAAATCGCGAAAGCGGCAGGAGCCGATGTCTTGATCGACAGCGAAAGTGCCGATTTGCTGAGCGAGTTGAGGTCTTTGGGGCCGATTGACGTTGTCTACGATGCTGTCGGCGGAGAGTTGGGAGAAACAGCCCTGCGGGTCATGGCGCCTGATGGACGCTTTCTTGTGATAGGCTTTGCCAGCGGCCGCTTACCTCAACTGAAACCCAACCATCTACTCGTGAAAAACCAATCGGTTATCGGTTTCTATTGGGGCGGATATGACGCGTTCAACCCGACGGTCTTAAACACCAGTCTGGCGGAACTCAGCCTATGGCATGCAGAAGGTCGCATCAAACCGCATGTGAGCCATGTCTTGCCCTTCGAACGTGCACTAGAGGGTCTGGAGTTGCTGCGTTCGCGAAAATCCTCAGGCAAAATCGTCATTACGCGCTGAGCGCAAGAGACGGCTGGCCATAGAAGCGGCGCACCAGGTTTGCCAAATGGTCTCGCGTCACACTCGACGCTACATTTGACACATAAAGGTTGATCTTCTTTTTTCCGAGTTCCGGCAGACTTCCTTGGTGTGGAACTTCCGCCAGCTGCGGCGCGGCAGTGCCTGATAACTGCGAAAGAATTGCAAGGTCCCCGGCGACGGTCGCTTCGACCGTTCTTGTCGACTCCGAGTCAACCGCCATTTCCCAAGGGATTCCGGCATTGTCCAATGCGTGCTGCATTGTGCGGCGAAACTGGCAATGAGGTTCCGAGGCGAGCGGCACAGGCCGTTGCTGCCAGGCGCTTCCTCCCGGCGCGCCATACCAAAGCAATGGCACCTCCACCAACGTCTCTCCGCCCGGATCAAGGTGATCCTCTGTCGTTAGAATGATGTCACACCGCCCATCCGAAAAAAGATGCTTGAGGCGCGATGTCCACGAAGACACCAATTGCACCCGCATCCGCGGATAATCGGTCGCAAAAAGCTTCATGACGCGCGGGATCGAAGGATAAATGATGTCATGTGGCACGCCGAGGATCAGCGTACCCTCGAATGCGCTATCGGTCATCTGCGCATAGACCTCGTCATTGAGAGCGAGGATCCGCCTCCCATAGCTGGCGAGTTTCTCACCTGCCGCAGTCAGCCCGATGGTACGCCCGGAACGGTCTAAAAGGTTCTGGCCCAGGTTTTCTTCAAGGCGTTTGAGCTGCATCGAAACGGCTGATTGAGTGAGGTTCAGGATGGCGGCGGCACGGGTCACTCCACCAGCATCCGCCACGGCGACAAACGAACGAAGAGCCGTCAGATCCAGATTCCTAGGCACATCAATTTCCTTGAAGTTTTAGTTCAGAAATATTTGCTTTTAAAATATATCTGAATTGTGCAGAAGCATCAAGCCTGGTGATGAAAGGACGATCAATCATCAGATTTCAAGAAAGGTATCAGAATGATCAGCCTCGACTCCCTGCCCCGCTTCGCATTTACTCAACGACCCAAAAGGTCGCTTTTGCGGGTAATCATTTTGCTCGAAGCTACATACCGCCAACGCCGTGAATTGGCGGAAATGGAGTCTCACCGTCTGACTGATATTGGCCTGACTAAAATCGAGGCATTGGATGAGGCGAAGCGACCGATATGGGACGCTCCGGCGAATTGGCGGCGCTGAAGCAACAATTCCCGATAAAAACAGTTCGCTTTTCGCGCCCGAAAGCTTGAAAAGCTGGCGGTTCCTGCCAATATCCACACAGGAGTGGTCGGCTTTCCCGACCAATCACGTCATTAACGCTAGGAGAGCACGAGCAATGGCTGAATATCAGACCGTCCGCACCGCACCCGGTGTCCGCACGGCCGAGATTGACGAGGGCCTTCGCGCCCACATGAACAAGGTCTACGGCATCATGTCCGTGGGCATGCTTGTCACTGCCGGTGTAGCATGGGCCGTGGGCACCAGCGACGCACTTCTCTCGATTTTCCGCGATCCCATGACGCTTCAGCCGAATATCCTGGGATGGATCGCCATGTTCTTGCCGCTGGGGCTGGTTTTCCTGTTTTCCGGAACGATCAACCGGATGTCGGCAGCCGCCGCGCAAACGTTTTTCTACGTTTTCGCTGCAGCCATGGGATTGTCTATCGCGTGGATCTTCGCGGCCTTCACGGGCGTGTCGATTGCGCAGACATTCCTCGCGACAGCCGCCGGCTTTGCCGGTCTGAGCCTTTGGGGCTACACGACAAAACGTGACCTGACGGGTATGGGCTCGTTCCTGTTGATGGGCCTGATCGGTTTGATCGTGGCCATGCTGATCAATCTGTTTATCGCATCGAGTGCTTTGGCCTTCGCGATTTCGGTTATCGGAATCCTGATCTTCGCGGGCCTCACCGCTTATGATACGCAAAGGATCAAAACGGAGTATCTTGCGCATGCGAATGCGATGGATAGCGAGTGGCTGCAAAAGTCAGCCATCATGGGAGCCCTGAACCTCTATCTCGACTTCATCAACTTGTTCATGTTCCTGCTGTCGTTCCTCGGCAACCGGGAATAACGGACGAACTGTTTCTCGGGAAAAGGGCCGGCCGGACGCCGGCCCTTTTTCATGCGTTACCGCCCTTCAAGCGCCAAGCCATTTTCATGTAAAGACCACCGGCGCGAAGTTCATCCAGCATCTGGGCAAGACGTTTTTCCTTGGTATCTTGCCGCTTTGCCCGCGCAATCCATCCCAGGTAGTCGTTCCTCTGATACCAGGGCCTTGAGACGCATGCCTCCATCAGTCCGTTTTTCTCCAGCGCTTCGCGAACAAACTCGGGCATCGGGTTCACGGGCCGGGCCATCGATCAATAAGCGCCCTCGTCAAGCACGCCATCGCTGGACATCTGCGCGTATAACAAGCCTTCCCTCAGACCACGGTCCGCAACGGACAAACGGTCGGTTGGCCAGACCCGCAGCAAGGCTTGCAGAATGGCGGCCCCCGACATGATCAGCGCATGCCTATCCCGCCCGATCCGCGGGTCCTTGCGGCGGCCCTCCGGGCCCAGATCGAGGTAATCTCGGATGACCCTGTCGATCTGATCTGACGTCATACGCAGACCATCGACTTTCGACCTGTCATAGCGCTTCAATCCGAGATGACTGGCAGCGACCGTGGTCACGGTACCTGAAGTGCCGATAATCTGAAAACCCTCTCTTGTCTGCTCAGCTTCATAAGGAGAAAAATCCGCAAGATTTTCTTCAAAGAACCAGCTCATCAAAGCAAATCGCGCGGCGTCATCCGTAACATCATCGAACTGGTCCCGAAGCGTCGCAACACCCAAGGGAACCGAAATCCAGTCTACAACATGCGCAGCAGGGAACGGCGACGCCAGATCAGGCTTGAAGCCTGAGTGAAGGCGCATGATTGCGCGTTGCCGTTCGTGCTTGGGTACTTTGCTCAGGTCGATCCAAACCAGCTCCGTAGAGCCCCCGCCGATGTCCACGACCAGAAGCTGCTCGGTCTTGGTCGAAACCAGCGGAGCACAAGAGATAACCGCTAGCCGGGCCTCTTCCTCAGGCTCGATGATCTCGAGGCGCAGTCCGGTCTCGCGGACTACTGCCTTCATGAATTGAGCACCGTTTCGCGCCCGCCGGCATGCTTCTGTCGCCACAAGACGCATGCGCCGTACCTGGTGCTTGGCGATCTTCTTACGGCAAATCTTGAGGGCACCGATCGTGCGCTGCATCGAAGCGTTCGACAGCCGACCGGACGCTTCGAGTCCCAAACCTAGCTGCACGGATTTGGAAAAACTGTCGACAACATGAAATTGATTGCCCTTTGGCTGGGCAATCAGCATCCGGCACGAGTTGGTGCCGAGGTCCAGCGCGGCATATAGCTCTGCTGGGTCGGCTTTTGCGGGCACTGACGGCTCTACCGCATGCGGGAGCCGTGTCGCGCCCTCAGGACGCTTGGGCGGCATGACGCCCTCCGAAATCAGGTTGCCTCCACGCTACACCCCGTCAAGGCTTTCGCGCAAGAGCGACGCCGATGTTCAAGAAGATAGTGAGTAATTTTCAGGTTGAGCCCATTGTTCCTCGCGGGTTGCTTCGGTTAAACGACCATACGTCGCGAAGCTTTCGCAAGATGTCGAAAATCGCACATGATTCCCAACGTGCCCGGCGTAGGTGTGGCGCAACTTGGAGATACGCGAATGCCTGAGGTTACCGTCGTTTTTTGGAGGGATATCCCGGCACAAGTTATCGTCGGTAAGGGTCGGCGAGGCACGAAAGCGCCGCTTCCTGAACGTTTCGAACAAGCAATCGACCGCGCCGCGATGAAGGTCGGTGCCTCGGACACGGATGCATACCTTGCGGAATGGCGCAAGGCAGCACCCTACACCCTGGAAGGTGACGCCGAGGAGATCGCCGCCTCTGAAGCGGCGCGTATCGACAGAGAATATGATCGGGACCGGATCAAGGCCCTGATCGAGAATGACGGTTGGGCATGACGCCTAGCGAAATTGGGAAAGCTTTCATGGCGCTTTTGAACTTCAGAAGGAAGACCGACGAGGCCCATCGGGTTGATACAAAGGTCGCAGATTTCCTTAACGACTTCTCTATCGAAGTCATGCCGCGCACTGCCGAAAAGGTGGAAGATTTCCGCGCCATTCTTCCGGAGGGAACGCGGGTCTACATCGCGCATATCGAGGGCACTCCGATCGATGACATGGTCGCGACCGCAAAGCGCCTTTCGGCGGACGGATTTCAGGTCATGCCGCACTTCCCTGCCCGCATCATCAAGGATCAGGCCACACTAGGCGACTGGATCGCCCGCTATCAGGGAGAAGCCGGCATCACGCAGGCCCTCCTTCTTGCCGGCGGCGTGACCGAACCGGCCGGAGATTTCCATTCGTCCATGCAACTCATGGAAACGGGCCTGTTTGACAAAACGGGCTTCAAACGCCTGCATGTTGCGGGACATCCGGAGGGCAATCGCGACATCGATCCCAAGGGCGGCAGCGCCAATGTGGATGCCGCTTTGAAATGGAAAAACGCGTTCAACGAGCGCACGGATGCCGATATGGCGATCGTGACTCAATTCGCATTTGAAGCCGATCCGATCATCAAATGGGCAAACGACGTCCAGGTTTCGGGAATTCAGCTTCCGATCCATATCGGCATCGCCGGTCCGGCAAAGCTTCAGACCCTCATCAAGTTCGCGGTCGCCTGCGGCGTGGGCCCGTCACTGCGCGTTCTGCAGAAGCGTGCGATGGACGTCACCAAGCTTGTCCTTCCTTATGAGCCGGATGATGTGGTCTCGGGGCTGGCAACCTACAAGGCCGCAAACCCCGACTTCGCCATTACACATGTCCACCTGTTCCCTCTTGGTGGGATCAAGACCTGCGCGGAGTGGGCAAAGTCGCGGGGCAGCCAGGGCGCGGCCAAGGCGGCGCAGTGACACTCAAGGCGCTTCTCTTCGACATCGATGGAACGCTGGTCGACAGCGACCCAATCCATATTGCCGTTTTCATGGATTTCCTTGCCGAGAGAGGCGTCACCATCACGCGGTCGGACTACATGGAACGCATCCATGGACGGCTCAATACCGAGACATTCACCGAACTTCTCCCAGACGCCGATCCCATCGAAATGGATCTCGCCAAGGAAGCCGCTTACCGCGAGCGCCTGGGCGACACGATTGAACCGATGGCGGGAGCACGGGACCTGATCGCACGTGCGCGAGCTGCCAACATGAAAATCGGAGCGGTCACCAATGGACCTCGTGCCAACTTGAACGCTGTCTTGAATGCGACTGGTTTGGCCGCCGCCTTTGACCACGCCGGCTCGTCCAACGATGTAAAGCGGGGCAAACCACACCCGGAGTTGTACCTTGCGGCGCTGGCCGCACTGAACATTGCGGCACATGAAGCGCTGGTATTCGAAGACAGTCCAACCGGCATCCAGGCTGCCCGTGCGGCAGGCATCGATGTTGTCGCGATCACCAGCAGTTTGTCCGCGGACGCTCTTGTCGCTCATGGCGCGTTGTTCGCCATTTCCGACTTCAATGACCCAGCGCTTGCGCGCCACCTCTCGTCCCTCGAAGGAGCCTTTGCATGACCCGGACCGTTGTCGAGTCAAAATCCAAAACCGTTGTCATCGGCTTTGATGAACCGTTCTGCGTGATCGGTGAGCGGATCAACCCTACTGGCCGTAAGCTTCTTGCAGCCGAACTGGAGGCCGGAGATTTCTCGACTGTAGAGAAAGATGCGCTCGAGCAGGTAGCCTGCGGCGCCCAAGTGCTCGATGTGAACGCAGGGGTGGTGTACAACTCTAACCCCAACCCCAACGAGACCGAACCGCCACTCATGCGGAAAATGATCGAGTTGGTTCAGGGGCTTGTCGATGTCCCGCTTTGCATAGACTCGTCGGTGCCCGGCGCGCTGGAGGCTGGTCTGGCAGCGGCGGAGGGCCGCCCGCTCTTGAACTCGGTGACAGGCGAGGAAGAGCGCCTCGAGGTGGTTCTGCCGCTGGTGAAGAAGTATAACGTGCCCGTCGTCGCAATCTCGAATGACGATACCGGCATCAGCGAGGACCCGGATGTGCGCTTTGCGGTGGCGAAGAAGATCGTCGAGCGCGCCGCCGATTTCGGGATTCCGGCGCATGATATCGTGGTCGATCCTCTGGTAATGCCGGTCGGCGCGATGGCGACAGCAGGCGTTCAGGTCTTTACACTCGTGCGCCGCCTGCGCGAGGAACTGGGAGTGAACACCACCTGTGGGGCATCGAACATCTCGTTCGGCCTGCCCAACCGGCATGGGATCAACAATGCATTCCTGGCTATGGCCGCATCGCACGGCATGACGAGTGCGATCATGAATCCTGTTGCGATGCCGAAGACGCTGAAATCGGTTAGTGAACGGCTCGATGAGTTGCGCGCCTTGGGGCTCGAAATTCCCGCTGAAGCAGATCCGAAGGCGCTTAGAGGCCTGGTTGGGCTGTCCAGCGACGAGGATCTTGTGCGCGAACGCATCCTTCAACTCCAGGCCCATGGCATCGTGGTTCCTGACGAAATCGACCTCGCGAAACTCGGACCACTTCTTGGCATCGGTCCGAAAACCGGCGTGGCTTCGGAAGAAATCCTTTCTATCCGCGCCGCCGATTTCCTTAACGATCACGATCCTTCGGGCGGAAACTGGATCCGTCTGAACAAACCCGTTGCCGCTCCTGGCGGTGGTGGGCGCGGTGGACGCGAGGGACGGCGGCGGCGCCGCGCCTGACGCCCAGCCCCCAAAGCCGTATCGCAGGCATCGTTTTCCCGTTTCACCTTGGTTGCCGGGCAAGCCCAGTCCATTCTGACGTGCGCGGCCAAGAAGAGCACGGGCGCAATGCGCGTGAACGCGAGAGGATGGCAGTGCCTTTCGCGCCCTGTATCGAGACAGGTATCAGTCTCCTGATCCCCAAGGGCGTTGATTGGCTACAGAGACGCAATGCCTTCATTGCGGGGGTCTTCCCGTCGCTTCGGAAACTTTGCGGCGATTGAAGTCATGGCGCTAGCCATTTTGCCAGTTACCTCATGGTTCTGCCTTTAAGGATCCGGTTTTCTGACCCTCGACTGTCGGGACAATGCCGCGCATTGGCGAAATACGGACGCTGACAGGCTTTCCCTGCTCAAACAAAACGTTATGTTCACGCCGAATAGGCAGGACCGACACATGAGCGATACCGCACTCGTAATTTTCACACCATCTGGCAAGCGTGGCAGATTTCCGGTCGGAACGCCCGTATTGACGGCAGCAAGACAGCTTGGTGTCGATCTTGACTCGGTCTGTGGCGGTCGTGGCATCTGCTCGAAATGTCAGGTTATGCCAGGATACGGCGAGTTCTCGAAACACGGAGTTAACGTGGCGGCCGATGCGCTGAGCGCATGGAATGCCGTTGAAGAGCGCTACAAGTCCAAGCGTGGCCTCATCGAAGGCCGCAGGCTGGGCTGCCAGGCGACCATCCAGGGAGACGTCGTGATCGACGTGCCGCCTGAAAGCCAGGTACACAAGCAGGTGGTGCGCAAGCGCGCCGAAGCACGGGAAATCGTGATGAGCCCGGCTGTCCGCCTGTTCTACGTCGAGGTCGAAGAACCCGACATGCACGAACCGAGCGGTGATCTGGAACGACTGTCCAAGGCTTTGGAAACACAATGGGAGTTAGCCGGCGCTTACGCGGGACTGTCCGTGCTGGCGACTCTTCAGCCTCTCCTTCGCAGGGGCGAATGGAAGGTAACCTGCGCGGTCCACCAGGACAGCGCCTCCGCCCGCCCCCGAATCCTGAAGGTCTGGCCTGGATTTCACGAAGGTCCTGTCCTTGGCCTTGCCGTTGACCTGGGCTCCACCACCATTGCCGGACATCTCTGTGACCTTGCGTCTGGTGAGGTCGTCGCGTCTTCCGGTTTGATGAATCCCCAGATTCGGTTCGGCGAAGACCTGATGAGCCGGGTCAGCTATTCCATGATGAACACCGGCGGCGCCGCCGAGATGACGCGTGCCGTTCGAGAGGGCATGAACCGACTCATCGGGGAAATTGCGGCCGAGGCGAATGCTACGACAGACGACATTCTCGATGCAGTCGTGGTCTGCAATCCGGTCATGCACCACCTGTTCCTGGGGATTGATCCTTATGAACTTGGCCAGGCGCCGTTCGCGCTTGCCACCTCCGATGCCGTGACGCTTTCATCGCGCGGTCTGGACCTGACACTGCACCCCGAGGCATCGGTTTATCTCCTGCCCTGCATTGCCGGGCATGTGGGGGCCGATGCGGCCGCGGTCACCCTGTCGGAAGCACCTGAAAAATCAGAAGAACTGGTGCTGGTGGTCGATGTCGGCACCAATGCGGAAATCCAGCTAGGAGACCGTCAAGGCGGGGTTCTGGCCTGCTCTTCGCCGACTGGTCCGGCCTTCGAGGGCGCCCAAATCTCGGCGGGGCAGCGCGCTGCCCCGGGGGCGATCGAACGTGTCGAGATCGACGCGGCGACGAAGGTACCTCGGTACAAGGTGATCGGTTCCGATCTTTGGTCAGACGAAGACGGGTTCGAGACGGCTATTGCAACGACCGGTGTCACCGGGATCTGCGGTTCAGGCATCATTGAGATGGTCGCAGAAATGCGCATGGCCGGCATCCTCGACCAGAGCGGATTGATCGGTTCTCCGGAGCAGACGGGATCGGATCGGTGTTTTCTTGACGGACGCACCTATTCCTATCTTGTACGCGAGGCCGGCGAGGACGGGCGCGGAATCACCGTAACCAATCGGGATATCAGGGAAATCCAGATGGCGAAGGCAGCGCTTTATTCGGGCGCACGGTTGCTGATGGACAAGCGGGGTGTGGATCGGGTGCAGCGGATCGTTCTGGCGGGTGCGTTCGGGGCGCATATTTCGCCGAAGCACGCGATGGTTCTGGGCATGATCCCGGATTGCCCGTTGGACAAGGTCTCATCGGCCGGAAACGCTGCGGGAACCGGCGCGCGGATCGCGCTGCTGAACCGAGAAGCGAGAACTGAAATCGAAGCAACCGTTCGGGATATACAAAAGATTGAGACCGCCATCGAACCGAGGTTCCAGGAGCACTTCGTCAACGCCTCGGCCATACCGAATGCCGTGGACAGTTTTCCCCATCTGGAACAGATAGTTAGCCTGCCGCACGTAAGTTTCAATACGGGCGAGAAAACCGATGCGGAAGGTGGCGGACGACGGAGACGGCGGCGGGGCTGACGCTTGACGGTTTGACCCGCTTCGCCTAACTCAATGTGGTGGAAGGCGGGTGTAGCTCAATGGTAGAGCAGGAGCTTCCCAAGCTTAAGACGAGGGTTCGATTCCCTTCACCCGCTCCAGGTCACGTTTCATTCCTCCAACTGATTGCGTCTTGGTCTCTTGAAATCAGGAGGCAGAATCCGCGCCGTTCGCGCTGCGATGCTGTCGCTCGGTTCCGAGGCCGAATGCGATCTTTGATGATCAGCACCCTTGTCCCATTGGGGTGAATTAAGATATTGATTTAAAATATTTTCAATTCTTCGGTTACGCAACAAATTCGGAAAACGCGCACGAAAATTGGCCGAACAAACGCATTTTTTCGCCGTTCCAAGATCGACCGAATCCTCGTCACATTGAAGTGCGGCCTTCATCCCGCCGCGCGGGCGAGACGGTGACCGTTGTCCCATCCCAGTGCCAGACGGCGCCGGATCGCCCGCTCACCGGGATTCTTTTCTTCTCCCGAGTGGGGGCACGGCAAGTCTGTCCATCCTGCAACAGCAGGTAGCCAACACACGGATATCCGACCATTTTCCCTGTCGGCAAAGCGTCGGCAAAGTGTATGGCAAACGTATGCCAAAATGTCTGGCGGCCTGAATTCGTGGCTCATCCGACGGAGTACGCAGAACCCCACAGGGAATTCTACTTAGAAATGAAAGTTCTACAGGCGACACTTAATGCGGCTGACATGTTGGAAGCGGGATTGCCCGGCTGGCCCTTCGGAATGCAGGACGTTGTCCGGTTTTCCGAACTCGATCCTCTCAATCATGTCAACAACGCCGCATATCTCAGCTGGTTCGAAACCGCGCGGATCGGCTACATCATGGAATATGGCCTGACGGGGATGACACATTCCGAGGCCGACCCCCAGATCGTGGTTAGGCGTCAATTGGTGGACTACCTGAAACCGATCCTTTTCGGCGAGTGCTATGTCGTCGCATTGCGCACGACACGGATCAAACCGTCGAGTCTCGTGATGGAGTATGGAGTATTTGTCGACGGCCAACAAAGGGCGACGGGCGAGACGGTCATCGTCAGTCTGACGCAGGATGGCACCAACCGCCTGCCCTGGCGACCCGAAGCCGTCGGGCGGATGATTGAGCGCGACGGCGCGAAGACGGTCGGATTCCAGTAATACGAATTGGATATTCCTGTTCGGGTTCCAGGCTTCCGTGAGGGAAGTTCCTTGTCATTGATCTGATAATTCGGACTTGGCGTGCTTCACCACGAGCCTGATCTGGAAGTCCCGAGCAACAGTCTTCCTATCTCAACCACGGCATCTTGCGGAATTGTTCAGCCAAGGGACCAGGCAGAACACGGCAAGTGTCCAGGTGACTCGGCGACGTTTCTTCATGCGGCACACCCCAAACGGGTTACTGAACTGCGTCTTGGGTGAATTCCATGGTTCGGCCTTCCGTTATTTCCCGCAGGCGAAAGTAAAGCAGCACCAGAATCACGGCGATGAATCCATAGGAGAGGACGTCTTCGCAGCAGCCCAATAAGAGCTCCATCCGATAGGGGAATCTGCGCTTCTACACCGGATCGGGTTCGACTAGGGCTTTGGACTTGTGCATGAGCGGCCCGCCAAGTCAGGCAGAACACTGCCTAACTTGCGTGCGTCAGGATGTAGTCTACAAGCTGCGCGGTCGAGCCATCCTTGCCATCTGCGCTTTCTTTCCCGGCCACTATGGGGCCAAGCGCTGTGGCCAGTTCCTTGCCAAGTTCGACGCCCCATTGGTCGTAACTGTTGATCCCGAGCATGGCGCCTTCCACGAAAACCCGATGCTCATACAGCGCGATGATCTGGCCAAGAACGAAAGGCGTCAGCTTGGGATAAACCAGGGTGGTCGAGGGCCGGTTTCCCGGGAAGACCCGGTGGCGGGCCTGGCGTTCCAGTTCGTCGCCGTCGAACTTGCCCCGCACGATCTCGCGGGCTTCGTCGAGACTGCGGCCCTTCATCAAGGCCTCGGACTGGGCAAGGCAATTGGCGACGAGCAACTGGTGCTGATGCGCCAGTGCTTCTTCGAAGCCCGCGGCTCCGATCATGAATTCGCAAGGCACGATCCGGGTGCCCTGATGGATCAGCTGGTAGAAGGCGTGTTGGCCATTGGTACCGGGTTCGCCCCAGACGACCGGTCCGGAATGAACCGGTAGCGCCGCGCCGTCCATCGAGACGCCCTTGCCGTTGCTCTCCATTTCAAGCTGCTGCAGATAGGCCGGCAGCCGGGAGAGGCGCTGTTCATAGGGCAGAACCGCACGGGTGGCGTATCCCAGCCCCTGGTTGTGCCAGATGCCGGTCAGCGCCAGCATGACGGGGATGTTTTCATGCGGTTCGGCAGCGCAGAAATGACTGTCCATCGCCTCGCCGCCCGAGAGGAAGGCGCGGAATGCCCGCGCGCCGATGGCGATCATCAGGCCAAGGCCGATCGGCCCCCACATGGAATAGCGCCCGCCGACCCAGTCCTCGAAACCGAAGACGCGCGACGGATCGACGCCGAATTCTGCTGTCTTGTCCGCTGCGGTCGAGAGCGCCGCGAAATGGCTGCCCGCATTGTTGTAGCCCACTTTCGCCGCGATCCATTCCCGCGCTGTCTGGGCGTTGGTCATGGTTTCGATCGTGGTGAAGGTCTTCGACGCGACGACCACGAGGGTCGACGCCGGATTCAGCGGCAGGAGGACGTCGTTGATATGTGCGCCGTCGACGTTCGACACATAGTGGACACGCGGGCCGTCGTGGTAGGGAGCCATCGCCAGCGTCGCCATGGCCGGACCAAGGTCCGACCCCCCGATGCCGATGTTGACCACATCGCTGAATGGCAGGCCGCCCGATGGAGTGATCGATCCGTCGCGCACGCCTTCGGCGAAGGCCTCCAGCCGGTGGAGCGTTCCGAGGACGCCGGGCATGACGTCATTCCCGTCGACGAGAACCGGGGTGCCCGACAGGTTTCTGAGGGCGGTGTGCAGGACCGCCCTGCCCTCGGTCTCGTTGATCTTCTTGCCGGAGAACATCGCCTCGCGTCGGGCCGGAACGCCAGCCTCTTCGTACATTGCGATAAGAAGATCGCGGCCAGCCGCGTCCATCGTGGTTTTCGAGTAGTCGAACAGAAGATCACCGGCGGTGACCGAGAAATCCGATGCCCGGTCGGTGCTGTTGAAGCGGTCGATGATCGGCGTTTCGGCGGCTTTGGCCGCGGCGTCGCGCAGGCGGTTCCAGTCCATGATTTCCTCCGCTCAGGGGGCCCAGTGAATGGTGGCGGTCTTGAGCACCAGCGCGATGGGCGCTTGCTCGGGCGTCAGTTTGCGAGCCTCTTCGATGGCCGCGCGCTTTGCTTCGCCGGTGATGACGACATGGATTGCCATGGCGTCTGCGAGAACGGGTGCCGTCAGGGTGATACGTGGCTCGGGCGCTCCTGGAGCGCGCATGGGCAGCACCGGAGGCGCGTCGTCGGACAGCGCGTCGGACAGCCGGTCGGCGCCGGGAAACAGCGAGGCCGTGTGCATATCGGCCCCCATTCCCAAAAGGAGTATCGAAAGCGGCAGTTCCGCGGCGATACTGTCGCTCAGGTCGTCCAGCGCCTCTTCCGGCGTGGATGTATCGCGGTAAAGCGGCACGTAGACGGCGTCTGACGCGCGTTCGACCAGCAGACGCTGACGCAGAAGCCGGGTGTTCGAGCGTTCGTGATCCTCGGGCACCCAGCGCTCGTCGGTCAGCATGACGTGCACGCGGCTCCAGTCGAGATCGGCGTCGCAGAGCGCGTCGAAGATCGGGCCGGGGGTGGTTCCGCCGGGAACGGCAAGTGAAGCAGTCTCCTGTTGACGCAAGGCCGTCCCCAATTCCCCTGCGATCTGGTTCGCGAGGTCGATCATCATCATTTCGGCATCGGGGTATTCGACAAGGTTCACGCCTTGATCTCCCTCCATCTACGGCCTTCGCGGTGCATCAGAACCGCCGCGTCCTCGGGACCGGTCGAGCCGATGTCGTAAGGCTTTGGTCGGTCGCCCCGCTCCGTCCAGCTTTCGATCAGCGGATCGGTCCAGGCCCAGGCGGCCTCGACCTCGTCACCCCGCATGAACAATGTCTGGTTACCACGGATCACGTCCATGATCAGCCGTTCATATGCCTCGGGCGCGACATCGGCATCGGGACCAAGCGCGTCTTTGAACGACATGTCGAGCGGGACGTCCACAAGACGCATGCCCCCGGGGCCGGGTTCCTTGATGGTCACTCGGAGGGTAATGCCCTCGTTCGGCTGAAGCCGGATCGAGAGGATGTTCCGGTGGTGGCCCAGTTCCTGCCCGAAGATCGAATGCGGCGCGTCCTTGAAGACGATGGCGATCTCGGAGGCGCGCGCCTTGAGGCATTTGCCCGTGCGGAGATAGAACGGCACCCCGGCCCACCGCCAGTTCGACACCTGGAGCTTCATCGCGATGAAGGTCTCGGTAATGCTGTCGGAACCGACCTGGTCGAGATAGCTCTCTCCCTTCTTCTCGGAGGCGTACTGACCACGCACGATATCGGAAGGCTCCACGGGTTCCAGCGCGCGGATCACCTTGAGTTTCTCGTCGCGCACCGCGTCGGGATCGAAGCGAGAGGGCGGCTCCATCGCGATCAGGCACAGGAGCTGCATCAGGTGGTTCTGCACCATGTCGCGCATCGCGCCGGACTTGTCGTAGTAATCAGCCCGCCCATTCACACCAACGGTTTCGGCAACAGTGATCTGAACGTGATCCACGTACTGGGCGTTCCAGAGAGGTTCGAACAGAACGTTGCCGAAGCGGACGGCCATCAGGTTCTGGACGGTTTCCTTACCGAGATAGTGGTCGATCCGGTAGATCTGGTTTTCGTCAAAATGGTCACGCAGGGTCTTGTTCAGTGCACGCGCGCTTTCGAGATCGCGTCCGAATGGCTTTTCCACGACAATACGGCAGCTTTCGCCCGCGCATTTGTATTCGTGCAGCCTTTCGGCCAGTGCCCCGAATAGCGAGGGCGCAACCGAGAAATAGAACGCCCGGACCACGCCGGCGCGCAACAGCTTCGACAGTTCGGGCCAGCCTGCGGATCCGGTCGCGTCGATCTGCACATAGTGGATCGCCTCGAGGAATTCCTTGACCACGTTCGTCGGCCGGTCACCCTTCTCGATGAACTCTTCCAGCGCGCCCTTGACCACTGCCCGGTAACCCGCATCGTCGAGATCGGCCCGCGCAGCACCGATGATCCGGCTGTCTTCAGGCATCTGTCCGGACTGGAAGCGCCGGAACAGTCCGGGAAGGATCTTTCGGCGGGCCAGATCGCCCGTGCCGCCAAAGATCACGAGGTCGAATGTATCGACCGGAATAACGCGCGAGACCATGATAAACCTCCAGCCCTTGCGTTCGCGGCGTTACCGCTAACATAGTTTTCGTCGCCGGCATAGGCCCGTTGTGCGAATAAGTCCAGTTCTGACGACAAGATCACATCTCTGTCACGTGGTGTCGGTTTCTCTTTTCCACACGAACTCTTCTGACCTAGTTAAAGGCCGGGGAAGAGAAAGAGAATTCATGAAAGACTCCATCGAGCAGGACGCAAACCGGGGAAAATTCCTTGATCCACTTGTGACCGCCAAAGGTGAGGAGCGCGCGGAAGTCCGCCTGACGCATCCCGAGACGCTTTGGTTCAACACCGGCACATTGTGCAACATCGAGTGTATCAATTGCTATATCGAATCTTCACCCAGCAATGATCGCCTCGTCTATCTGTCCGCCGACGACGTATCTTATTTTCTGGATCAGCTGAACGAACGCGACTGGCGCGTGCGCGAAATCGGGTTCACCGGCGGCGAACCCTTCATGAACCCGGAGATGATCGAGATGGCCCGGCGTGCGCTGGAGCGCGGGTACGAGGTGCTGATCCTGACCAATGCCATGCGTCCGATGATGCGAAAGTCCGTGAAAGCAGGATTGCTGGCGCTGCGCGACAGCCATAGCGACAGGCTGACGCTGCGCGTGTCTCTCGATCACTGGGACGCTTCGCGGCATGACGAGGAACGTGGCAAGGGTGCCTTCGGGAAAACCATCGACGGCATGCGTTGGCTGAGAGACGCCGGTTTCCGCATGGCTGTCGCCGGACGCGCGCTCTGGCATGAAAGCGATACCTCGGCGCGGCGCGGATACGCCGATCTGTTCGAGCGCGAGGGATTCCCGATCGATGCGGCGAATCCCGGCCAAACCGTTCTGTTTCCCGAGATGGACGCTGCCGTCGAGGTGCCCGAAATCACCACCGCCTGCTGGGGAATTCTGAACAAGTCTCCGGATGACGTGATGTGCGCCTCTTCGCGGATGGTCGTGAAGCGCAAGGGTGCTGCGCGGCCCGCGGTTCTTGCCTGCACGCTTCTGCCCTACAGCCCCGAGTTCGAGCTGGGCGAGACGCTGGAGGAGGCTGAACGCCCCGTGCGGCTGAACCATCCCCATTGCGCAAAATTCTGCGTTCTGGGCGGCGCCAGCTGTTCGGCCTGACGGGGCCGGCCCCCTCGCCGCGCAGACGCGGCTCACCCCCGAAGTATTTCTGCCAAGAGAAAGGGCCGTCCGGGTTCAGGTTTCCGGAAGAGCGGTCATCGCGCAGAGCAGTTCGAACATGATTGAAACGCCGAGAAATGCGGTCGCTCCGGTCGCGTCGAATGGTGGCGACACCTCGACAAGATCCGCGCCCCGGATATCGAGACCGTGGAGATGGCGGCAGACTTCGAGCGCCTGGAAGGAATTGGGTCCGCCGACCTCGGGCGTGCCGGTTCCCGGTGCGAAGGCCGGATCGACGAAGTCGATGTCGTAGCTGACATAGACCGGTGCGGTCCCGACAATCTCGCGGGCCTCTGCCATCACATCCGGGATGCCACGTTCGAACAGCTCTTCAATCCGGACGATCCTCACACCCACGCTGGCGGCGAAATCGAGGTCCTCGGTTTCGTACATTGTGCCCCGGATGCCGATCTGAACGATCCGCTTCGGGTCGAGCAGCCCTTCTTCGACGGCGCGGCGGAATGGCGTGCCGTGGGTATACATCTCGCCGCCGAAATAGCTGTGGAAGAGATCGGTGTGGCTGTCGAAATGGATCATGCCGAGGGGCGCGTCCGTGGCGATGCCCCGAAGGATGGGCAAGGAACAGAGATGGTCGCCGCCACCTGTCAGGGGGCGAATTCCGTTATCTTTCAGGTCGTTGTAGAAGGAAGTGATCCTGTCGAGCGTGTCGGTGATGCTGGCCGGGTTCGGGCCGACATCGCCGAGGTCGGCACAGTTGAAGGCTTCGAAGGGGCGTTGCCGGGTGACGGGGTGCTGGGCCCGGATCATCGTGGAGGCGTCGCGCAACTGGCGGGGGCCGTGGCGGGGACCGGGGCGGTTGGTGGTCCCGCTGTCCCAGGGCGTGCCGACAAGGCCGATCTGAACATCGGCGAAACGGGGATGTCCGGGCGGGACGTGCGGAAGGCGCATGAAGGTCGGCACACCAGCGAAACGCGGGAGATCGAAACCGGAAACGGGTGTAAAGAAAGGATCGCTCATCCGCGCTTCGTCACTCTTCCAGCTCGGCATCCCAGTAGAGGAAGTCGAGCCAAGTTTCGTGCAGGTGGTTGGGCGGGAACTTGCGCCCATGGTTGCGAAGCTCTTCGGCGCCGGGCTGTCGCGGCGGGCGGCGCAGCGTCATGCCCGCCTGGCTCAGAGATTTCGAGCCTTTCCTGAGGTTGCATTTGGCGCAGGCGGCAACCACGTTTTCCCAACTGGTGATCCCGCCCCTTGCGCGGGGCACCACGTGGTCGAAGGTCAAATCGCCCTTCGCTCCGCAATACTGGCAGCAGAAACCGTCCCTCAGAAAAAGATTGAAGCGCGTGAAGGCCACGCGCTTCTGGGGTTGGATGTATTCCTTGAGGACGACGACCGACGGTATTCGTATTTCGGTCGACGGGCTTCGGACCACATCGTCATATTCGGCGAGGATCTGGACCCGGTCGAGATAGGCGGCTTTCACCGCTTCCTGCCAGGGCCAGAGCGACAGGGGGTAATAGGACAAGGGCCGGTAGTCAGCGTTCAGCACAAGCGCCGGGTTGTGCCGAAGGCTGCTTGGTTCACGTACAAAACTCGTTCTGAAATCGCCGTCCATCAATGACTCCGTCTCCGCCCGGTTCGCCTGCATCTTTGGCACCAGAGCGGGGACGACCCGCCC
Source organism: Silicimonas lutimaris (assembly GCF_047314965.1). Classification (NCBI taxonomy): domain Bacteria; kingdom Pseudomonadati; phylum Pseudomonadota; class Alphaproteobacteria; order Rhodobacterales; family Paracoccaceae; genus Silicimonas; species Silicimonas lutimaris. The sequence continues at coordinate 66,306 of NZ_JBLBVK010000042.1, forward strand.
CGGCTTTTCTTGGACTATATATGGCGCTGCCGGGCTGGCAAGCCCCATGATTTGCTCATGGCCGGAGACAGGCCTAGGACGATTTCGTTACATGCGGATGACGGCAATCCACAGCCTGCGCGCGTCAGGCGTCCAGTTGTTCGCGCATGAACGACAGCGCCACCGACAGGCCATCGGGCGCTATGCCGTGGGCCGTGCCCTGCATGACATGGCCATAGACCTCGAAACCGGCGTCCTGCAGCGCCTCCCCGGCGATCTGCATCTCCTGGAAGGGAACGACGTCGTCGGCGTTGCCGTGGATCAGGATCACAGGCGGTTTCGACAGCGCTTCGCTGGCCAGCGCATCGGGAAACATCAGGCGTCCGGAGAAGCCGACGATGCCCGCGATTGGATCGACACGGCGCGGAGCCACGTGCAGGCTCATCATTGTGCCCTGGCTGAAACCGAACAGGATCAGGTTCTCGGGCGCGAGACCCTCGTCGGCCAGCACCTTGTCGATGAAGGCGTCGAGAAACTTCGCAGAGCGGCGCATTCCTTCGGCCGCCGCCACTTCGGAAGAACCGTCGATCCAGGGGATCGGGAACCACTGGAACCCCATCGGATTGGCCATGGACCGTTCCGGAGCGTCGCATGCGATGAAGACGGTGTCCGGCAAATGCGGCGCAAGCGGCTCGGCGAGCCCCAGAAGATCGGCCCCGTCGGCGCCATACCCGTGAAGGAAAAGGACAACCGAGGAATCCGCGCCGGACGTGGACCCACGCCGTTTGAAGTTCAAGTCACTCATCTGATCCCTTCCCGTTCCTTGGCCACGTGGTAGTAGGCCCAGAGCAGCCGCGCCGCAACCGCCCGCCAGGGGGACCACGCCTCCGCGAGCTCGCGAAGGGCTTTTTCCGACGGCCTTGCGGGCAATTCGAACAACAGCCTTGCCGATTCCTGCAATGCGAGATCCCCGGGTGCGAACACGTCTGCGCGCGCGAGGGAAAACATGGCGTAGATCTCGGCCGTCCAGCGGCCGATACCCGGCACCTCGGTCAGCGTGACGATGACCTCGTCTGTCGGCATGTCCCGCAGACTGGAATAGCGGATATTCGCTTCGGCCAGCGCACGTGCGTAGCGGATCTTCTGGCGAGACAATCCACAGGCCCGCAGGTCTTCGTCCGTGGCAGAAGCGAGTTTGCGTGGGCCAGTCAGGCCAGCATTCCTGAGCCGCCCCCAGATCGCATCGGCGGCCGCAACGGAAACCTGCTGGCTGACGATGGCGTCCAGAAGCGCGGGGAATCCGTCCTTGCGCAATCTGAGGGGAAGCGTACCGGTCTGATCGAGCGCACGCCGGAACCGAGGCTCGATATCCGAGAGATGCGCCGCACCCTCGGCGATGCAATCCGGCCCCTGGATGACACGGCCGACCGCGCGCGTTACATCCTGCGCCGGACCCAAGCCAATGTCTCGGCCACCGTCGTTGCCCGAGGGCCGTCCGGCGGGGGCGGACGCCGCACCAGCGCGACGCGTATCCCCAGATCCCGTGCTGCCTCGATTTTCGGCCAGCTGCCTGCTCCTCCGGTGTTTCTGGCTACGATCCAGTGGATCCCAAGGCGGTTCAGAAGACGCCGCTCGGATGTCACGGTATAGGGTCCGGGGCTGAAGAGGAAGTCTCCGCCTTCGAGGGGAAACCGTCCGACCGGCCATTCGGTCACCCGAAAATAGAGGCGTCTTCCATCGAGGTTGCGTAGCGGACCCAGGTCGGATCGTCCAACGCTGGCGAAAACGTTGGTGTCGAGGGGGATATGCTCGTGCGCCTCGTCCTCGGAGTTCAGGAAAACCCATCTGTCGCTGGTATCCGGCACCCAAGCCGGACGCAGGAATCGAATATGGTCAATGCCAAGACTCTTTGCCACGCGCGCAGCACGAGCCGACATGTCTGTCGCGAATGGATGGCTGGCATCGATCATGGCATCGAAACCCTCGGTCTCGATCCAGTGTCCGAACGCCGCATCATCGTTCCAGCCGCCAATGCGGACGGGCCAGCCGAAACTCTCCGGTCGCATGCCTGCCCGGGACACAGATACGGTAACGGAAAATCCGGGTTCACGCCAAAGAGCGAGGGCGATGTGACGCGCCTCGTCAGCTCCTGCAATCAAGAGCAGCCTCACGGGATCCTGTCCTCCGCTTTTTCTTGGCCCCATGGGATTGGGGACAAAATTTTACAGAGATACGAACGCAACGCAGAAGCGGATCAAAAAAAGCGCGCAATGAGTCGCACTTAGGGTTCTTGTCTCGGCACGAAATGGTGGATACGCGGATCTCATGGTCGAAACAGACAGCGATAGAATCGCGAGAAGAAACGTTCTCGTTCTTGCGGCGTGCAATGCCGTTCTGGGCGCACAACTGCCGATGATCTTCACGATCGGCGGATTGGCCGGACAGACGCTTGCGCCCAACGTCTGCTTTGCGACGCTGCCGATCACGATGGTCGTTCTCGGCTCGATGCTGGCGGCCACACCGGTTTCGGCCATCATGCAGCGCTTCGGGCGGCACGCTGGTTTTTTCCTAGGAGCCGGATCTGGGGCCATCGGTGCGCTTGTTGGCGCTCTGGCGCTCTACATGGCGAATTTCTGGCTGTTCCTTTCCGGGTCGCTGCTGACCGGCATCTACCTGTCTTCGCAGGGGTTCTTCCGTTTTGCCGCCGCCGACACCGCGTCCGAGGAGTTTCGCCCCAAGGCGATCAGCTATGTCCTTGCTGGCGGTCTGGTCAGCGCGATCATCGGCCCGCAACTGGTCAAGGTCACGGCGGATGCGATGGTTGTGCCCTTCGTCGGGACTTACCTAGCGGTGATCGGGCTCAACCTTTGCGGCTTCCTGCTCTTTCCGCTGCTTCGTTTCCCGGCCCCTCTTGGCGCAGATCCCGACGCCCCATCCGGCCGGTCGCGGCTGGAACTGCTCAAGTCGCCGGTCGTTCTGGTGGCGATCATCTGCGCCATGGTCTCGTATGCGTTGATGAACCTCGTAATGACCTCGACTCCGCTGGCCGTCGTCGGCTGTGGGTATGATACGAACAACGCCGCCGACATCGTATCGGCCCACGTGCTGGCGATGTTCGTGCCGTCGTTCTTCACGGGTCACCTGATCGCCAAATTCGGCACCAAACCGATCGTTGCGACTGGACTTTTCATCCTGGCCTGCGCCGCCGCCGTCGCGTTGTCGGGCACGGAGCTTGAGAATTTCTTCGTTGCGCTGGTACTTCTTGGGATCGGCTGGAACTTCGGGTTCATCGGCGCAACCACGATGCTGGCCAGTGCACATGCGCCCGAGGAACGCGGCCGCGTGCAGGGGTTGAACGACATGCTGGTTTTCGGAGGCGTGACGATGGCCTCTCTGGCATCGGGCGGGCTGATGAACTGTTCAGGCGGTTCCGCCGTCGAAGGCTGGACGGCAGTAAACCTGGCAATGGCGCCGTTCCTGATGCTCGCGGGCGGCGCGTTGATCTGGCTTGCGATGGGGCGCAAAACGGCCCACGGCTGACGCTCAGAGCGGCAGAGCCGTTGTGTCCTTCAATTCTTCCATGACGAAAGATGCGGCCACGTCCGAAACCTCGACCTTACGGATCAGCCGCTGATACAGCCGGTCATAGGCTGGCATGTCGGCGACGCGGGCCCGAACGAGGTAATCGAGATCGCCGGTCATGCGATAGGCGCTGAGGATCTCCGGCATATCGCGCATGGTCGCCGCGAAGGTTTCGAGCCAGGCGGGGTCGTGCCGGTTGGTGCGGATCTGAATGAAGACGGTCAACCCGAGATCCAGTTTGTCGGGATCGAGGAGCGCGACCCTTGAGCGGATTACCCCGGCTTGCTCAAGCGCGCGCACCCTGCGCCATGTGGCATTCCGGCTGAGGCCCACGCGATCGCCAAGTGTTTCGAGCGGTTGCGCGGAATCGCGCTGCAACTCGCTCAGGATTCGGCGATCGATTTCATCGATTGTCACATCATTCATAACTTTATGGTACATTTATCCCATTTAATCCGCAATGAGCCGTATCTTTGGGACATAATCTCCGGTCCGTTGTGCGAAATCCATCACCAAGCAAAGGAGAGAGAATGATGCTCGCACGCCTGTTTCTGGATCACCCGTCCAGCGTCGATGAGACATATGCCCAGCACGCCCGGTTCGCGGCCGGATTTTCGCTGAAGCTGTTCGCCGCAGGATTTGCGGCCATGGTTCACGCGGTCGCTCCCTGCCTCTTCGAGAAGACGGCCAGCCGCATGGTGGCCGAGCTTTACGCCCGCACTCATAACCGCGGACGCTAGGCGTCAGCTTCCGCTGGCCTTTTCCGCCAGATCGCGCGCGACTGCGAACGCCCCCTGCACGCGGTCCTTGGTCTTTGACCAATCGCGACGCACGACGATCTTGTTGTCCTTGACCTTGGCCAGCCCGCGCTGATCCTTGATGAAGTCAACGAGCCCTGCCGGGTTGGGGTATTTGTCGTTGTGGAACTGGATCGTCGCGCCCTTGGGGCCAGTATCGAGACGCGCGATATGAGCCTTCTTGCATTCGGCCTTGATGCGCACGACCAGCAAAAGCGTATTCACTTCCTTCGGCAACTTCCCGAAGCGGTCGATCAGTTCTGCGGCGAAACCCTCGAGTTCGACCTTGGTGTGAAGCGAGGACAAGCGGCGATACAATCCCAGACGCACGTCCAGATCGGGGACGTAATCTTCGGGGATCAGGACAGGGACGCCGAGATTGATCTGCGGCGCCCACTGGTCGTCGGCCTCACTGAGACCTTCGAGCTGGCCGGATTTGATGTTGGCGATCGCCTCTTCCAACATGGACTGGTAGAGTTCGTAGCCGACCTCGCGGACGTGCCCCGACTGCTCTTCGCCAAGTAGATTGCCTGCGCCGCGGAAGTCGAGATCCTGGCTGGCAAGAGTGAAACCGGCGCCGAGGCTGTCGAGCGAGCCCAACACGCGCAGCCGTTTCTCGGCCTGAGGCGTCAGCTTCAGACGTGGTTTGGTCGTTAGATAGGCATAGGCGCGGGTCTTCGAGCGCCCTACCCGGCCGCGGATCTGGTAAAGCTGTGCGAGGCCGAACATATCGGCGCGGTGAATGATCATGGTGTTGGCGGTCGGAATATCCAGACCGGATTCCACGATGGTCGTGGCGAGCAGCACATCGTACTTGCCGTCGTAGAATGCGTTCATCCGGTCATCGAGTTCGCCCGCTGCCATCTGCCCATGGGCGACGACGTATGAGACCTCCGGCACCTGATCGCGCAGCCAATTTTCCATTTCCGGCAAGTCTGCAATGCGCGGCACCACGAAGAAGGATTGGCCGCCGCGATAGTGTTCGCGCTGGAGAGCTTCGCGGATGGTGATCGTGTCGAACTCGCTGACATAGGTGCGGATCGCGAGGCGGTCGACGGGCGGCGTGCCTATGATCGAGAGATCGCGCACGCCGGTCAATGAAAGCTGCAGTGTTCTCGGGATCGGCGTGGCCGTCAGCGTCAGCACATGGATGTCGGTGCGCAACTGCTTCAGCCGTTCCTTGTGGTTGACGCCGAAGTGCTGTTCCTCGTCGATGATCAGGAGGCCGAGATTCTTGAAGCGCACCTGCTTTGCCAGCACCGCATGGGTGCCGACGACGATATCGACGGTGCCGTCGGCCAGCCCTGCCCGCGTCTCGGATGCCTGTTTCGCAGAGACGAAGCGCGACAACTGACGCACCTCGAGAGGGAAGCCCCGAAAACGGTCCCGGAAGCTCTTGGCGTGCTGGCGCGCAAGCAGGGTCGTCGGCGCGATGACGGCGACTTGAACGCCGGACATGGCGGCGACGAAGGCGGCACGCATGGCGACCTCGGTCTTGCCGAAGCCGACATCGCCGCAGATCAGCCGGTCCATCGGGGTACCCGAGGCCAGATCGTCGAGCGTATCGTTGATGGCGCGCAGCTGGTCGTCGGTTTCCTCGTAGGGGAAACGGGCCGAGAATGCGTCCCACATGCCGTCGGGCGGGGTCAGGATCGCGCCCTTGCGCAGATGGCGTTCCGCGGCGACGCGGATCAGTTTGTCTGCGATCGCGCGAATTCGCTCTTTCAGGCGCGCCTTCTTGGCCTGCCACGCGCCCCCGCCCAGCTTGTCGAGCAATCCCTCCTCATGGCCGTACCGGCTGAGGAGTTCGATGTTTTCGACCGGCAGGTATAACCGGGCTTTCTCGGCATACTCCAGGTGAAGGCACTCGTGCGGCGCGCCCATCACGTCCAGCACTTCCAGCCCGTGGTAACGCCCGACGCCGTGGTCGACGTGGACGACGAGATCGCCCGGGGTCAGGGTTTGCGCCTCGGTCAGGAAGTTCTCGGCGCGGCGCTTCTTCTTTGGAGCCCGGATCAGGCGATCGCCGAGAACGTCCTGCTCGGAGATGACCGTCAGCCCGTCCCTGCCCTCGAACCCATGCTCCAGCGCCCAGACCGCCAGGAAGACGCCGCCCTTGCCTTCGGGCACATCCCGAAAGTCGGTTATCGTCTCTGTTCCGGCCAGGCCCTGATCGTCCATCAGGCCCTGAAGGCGCTCGCGCGCGCCCTCGGAGTAAGAGGCCACGATGACCCGCCCTTGTTTGCGGCGGGTGTCGATATGAGCGGCCAGCGCACCGAAGAGGCTGACCGATTCCTGTTGGCGCTCAGGAGAGAAATTGCGGCCAATGCGGCCGCCGGCATCAATGACACCGGGCCCTGTTGGCAAGGGAAGAACGTTCAAATCCATGACCCGGCATCGCGCGGTCGCCTTCGTCCAGGCGGCATCGTCGAGGTAGAGAAGGCCGGGCGGTGCCGGTTTGTAGACCGTATCCACTCGCCCCTTTGCCGTCATCGCCTCGCGGCGGGTATCGTATTGGTCGGCGATACTTTCCCAACGCGCCTGTCTTTGCGGGCCGGTCTGATCATCGAGGACGAAACTCGCTCCGGGCAGGTAGTCGAACAGGGTTTCCAGCATTTCGTGGAAGAACGGGAGCCAGTGCTCGACGCCGGCATGTTTCTTTCCGGCGCTCACGGCCTCGTAGAGCGGATCGTCGGTGCCTGCCGCGCCGAACTCCAGCCGGTAGTTCTGGCGGAAGCGCATGATCGCGGCATCATCGAGGATAATCTCGGAGACCGGCGCAAGCTCGACGAGGTCCAGCTTTTCCGTTGTGCGCTGGGTGGCTGGGTCGAAGCGGCGCGCGCCGTCGAGGACATCGCCGAAGAAATCGAGGCGCACGGGGCCACCTTCACCCGGCGGGAAGATGTCGATGATACCGCCCCGGATCGCGTAGTCGCCCGGTTCGGTGACGGTGGGCGCCTGCACGAAGCCCATCCGCACGAGGAAGTTGCGAAGCCCGGCTTCATCCACCCTGTCCCCGACCCGCGCGGTGAAGGCGGCCTCGCGCAGGATCTCACGGGCAGGCACGCGCTGGGTGGCCGCGTTGAGCGTCGTGAGAAGGACAAAACGCTTCGGCATGCCGTGGACCAGACCGGCCAGAGTCGCCATCCGGACCGCCGAGATATCCGCGTTGGGCGAAACCCGGTCGTACGGCAGGCAATCCCATCCGGGAAACGTGATGACCGGCAGACCAGGCTGGAAAAATGCCAATGCCTGGCGCATCGCCGCCATGCGCTTGTCGTCGCGCGCAACATGGACGACCGGCGCACCGGTCTTTTCCAGTTCGCGCAGGATGACCGTGGCGTCAAACCCTTCGGGCGCACCGCTGACCGTGACATGACGGCTGCCAATATCGGAAGTGTCTGACATGAGCCGCGAGGTAACGGGTCTCGCAGCGCTGTCAACCGGCTTTGTCAGAAACCGAAGGGTCCGACATACAGGTTCTTGTACATTCCATACATCGCAGTAATGAAAATCGAAACGATGCCGATCAGCTGGGTAAACTGCCGGTGGCGGTTCAAGCGACGGATCAGCTTCAGTTCCTTTTCCTTGCTTCGATGGATTTTCCGAGCCGTCCAGGCGGTCAACAGGACGAGAAGGCAAAACGGGAAAACCAACAGGAAAAGGGCCTGGGAAAACTCCACGTCGTACACGAATGCGGTGAGGCCAAGCATCGTCAAAACGGCGGAGCTGAAAAGGAACAGCCAGGAGCCTGAGACGTCCGCTATGTAGATGATACGATTGACGTTGATGCGGATCAGATCGTGCAGGTCCTCCATCGCCTGCCCGCCGTTCTCGCGCCGCGCCCGCATGATCAGGTCATGGGGAACGCCCAGCACCCAATGGCTGACCGACGACCAGAAAACCGCCAGCGCGATCCAGTACCACAGGTTCGAGAATGATCGCATGTCGATCACCTCGAAGACAGATTCGTACCAATCCAAGGATGTGCCTCAACCGCTTGTTATTCCCGCAACACTAGAAAAACACAGCCGACTTGACCACCCTCGCTTGCACGGCTACCGCAGAACGTAATTCAAACGTGCACAAAGGCGTCAAATCATGGCGACAGGCTCTTATCCCGCAACGCGCTTCCGGAGAACCAAGCGCTTTGACGCAATCCGCAGACTGGTGCGCGAAAACACACTTTCGGTCGATGACCTGATCTGGCCGGTCTTCATCCGCGACGGAGAAGACGACGAAACGCCGATCCCGTCGATGCCGGGCGTTTCGCGCCTGACCGTGGATCGTGTGGTGAAAGCCGCGCGCGAAGCGGCCGACCTGGGAATTCCGGCGATATGCCTTTTTCCGTATATCGATACCTCGCTGAAGACAGAGCTTTGCGAGGAAGCCTGGAACCCGGACAACCTCTCGAACCGGGCCACGCGCGCCATCAAGGATGCCGTGCCCGAGATCGCGGTGATGACCGACGTGGCGCTAGACCCCTACAACATCAACGGTCACGACGGGATCGTCCGCGACGGAGTGATCGTGAATGACGAGTCGGTCGAAGCCCTCGTGAAGATGGCCATCGCACAGGCCGCCGCCGGTTCCGACATCCTTGGCCCCTCCGACATGATGGACGGCCGGATTGGACAGATGCGCGCCGCGCTTGAGGCAGCCGGGCATCGGGACACCTGCATCCTCTCCTACTCGGCCAAGTACGCCAGCGCGTTCTACGGTCCTTTCCGCGATGCCGTCGGCGCCTCCGGGCTTCTGAAAGGCGACAAAAAAACCTACCAGATGGACCCCGGCAATACCGACGAAGCGCTTCGCCTTGTCGAACGCGATCTGAGAGAGGGTGCGGACATGGTGATGGTGAAGCCCGGCATGCCATATCTGGATGTCTGCCGCCGGGTCGCAGAACGCTTTGACGCCCCGCTCTTCGCCTACCAGGTGTCGGGAGAGTACGCGATGATCTCGGGCGCCGCGCAGAACGGCTGGATCGATGGGGAGCGCGCGATGATGGAGAGCCTGATCGCGTTCAAGCGCGCAGGGTGCGATGGCATCCTGACCTATTTCGCAAAGGACGCGGCTCGGCTGCTCAACGGCTAGGGACTTGACGGCTCGAACCATCTCGTCCACCTCGGGCCCATGAATGTGCCCATGGACAAAATCACTCTGGCGGCCGGTGCGACCGAAATCGAAGTCTGGACCATTGGCGCCCGGCTGAACGCGGTGTCGTGGAGCGGGTTCGAAGGGCTGGTCGACGGATCGGCAAGCATCGACGAAGCCAGGGGGCCGAAGCTCAACCACGGCTGCGTCGTTGGACCCGTGGCCAACAGGATTGCCGGGTCGCAGTTCAAGCTTGACGGCAAGACCTACAGCTTCCCGCCGAACGAGGGCGGAGCAACGCTTTGCCACTCGGGCAATGCCAGTCTTCGGGATCGAACCTGGAGTGTGACGGAGCTTGGCGATCACTCTGTCGTTCTGACCGCCGAGGTCGGCGACATGGAAGACGGTTTTCCCGGCAACCGCGTGTTTGAGGCGGATTACCGGGTGTCCGATGATGGATTCGATCTGAGGCTCTCCGCAGAGACGGACGCGCCGACGCTGGTGAACCTTGCCTTGCATCCCTACTGGACGCTTGATGGGCGCGGACGCGAGGGCCAGTCGCTGTTTGTCGATGCGGGCAGCTATCTGCCCGTCGATGCGCTGAAGATTCCGACCGGCGAGATCGCGCCGGTCGCGGGCACGATTTTCGACCTTAGAACAAGGGCCGTGCCCAGCACGGAAATCGATCACAACTATTGCCTGTCGCCCCAGCGTCCGGTGGATTCACCGGCGGCCCGACTGGTTGCGGATCGCGGAGTTGCGCTGGACATCCTGACGGACGCACCGGGTCTGCAGGTTTTCACCGGCAAGCCGGTCGGCATTGCGCTTGAGCCGCAGCACTGGCCCGATGCGCCGCATCATCCCGCCTTTCCATCAATCCGGCTGGAGCCGGGCGTGCGATATGAGCAAGCCACCCTTTACCGTTTTTCGAGGGTTTGAGAGATGTTGAAGACACGCGTCATTCCCTGCCTCGACGTCGCCGATGGCCGCGTGGTCAAGGGTGTGAATTTCGTTGACCTCGTCGATGCCGGTGATCCGGTGGAAGCGGCCATCGCCTATGATGCGGCCGGAGCGGACGAACTGTGCTTCCTCGACATCCACGCGACCCACGAGAACCGGGGCACGATGTATGACCTCGCGCAGAGGACGGCGGAACATTGTTTCATGCCGTTGACTGTGGGCGGCGGTGTAAGAACCGTGGACGATGTGCGCAAACTGCTTCTTTCCGGGGCCGACAAGGTGAGCTTCAACTCGGCGGCGGTGGCCGATACGGACGTCGTCGCCCGAGCCGCCGACCGGTTCGGGTCCCAGTGCATTGTGGTCGCAATCGACGCCAAGACGGTCGAGCCCGGCCGATGGCAGATATTCACCCACGGCGGGCGGCGCCCGACCGGGATCGACGCGGTCGAATTCGCGCGGACGGTTGAGGCCAAGGGTGCGGGCGAGATCCTCCTGACCTCTATGGACAGGGATGGCACGAAGGCCGGCTTCAATCTTCCCCTGACCCGGACCATCTCCGAAGCCGTCGGAATTCCCGTCATCGCCTCGGGAGGTGTCGGCACTCTTGATCATCTGGTCGAAGGGGTGACCGAGGGCAAGGCCAGTGCCGTGCTGGCCGCTTCGATCTTCCATTTCGGCGAATTCACCATCGGCGAGGCCAAGGCCCACATGGCCGCCGCCGGCATCCCCGTGAGGCTGACATGAGCGATGTTCTGACCCGCCTTTCCGAAACCATCGCCGACCGTAAGGGCGCTGACCCGGAAACCTCGTGGACGGCCCGCTTGCTGGCAAAGGGCCCCGAGAAGGCGGCCGAAAAGTTCGGAGAAGAAGCCATCGAGGCTGTGATCGAGGCCGTGCGGGGCGACAGGGACAGGCTGACGGCGGAAGCTGCCGACGTCTTGTATCATCTCTTGGTCATGCTGGCGTCGCGGGATGTGACGCTGAACGACGTCCTGGAAGAATTGCAACGGCGCGAGGGCACTTCGGGCGTCGATGAAAAGGCGTCCCGCACAAGCGGTTAGAACAGTTCGACATCGTTCTGGTCGAAACGGATAGGTTCGGTCAGGGCCGGAGCTTCCTCGACGAACTTCTGCTTTGCTGCACCGCTCGCTGGCCAGAACCTGAGCTTTCGGGCCAGTGTACCGCCGACACTTTCACCGTCGCATGGGATGTTCTCGGCCATGAGATAGTTGCGACCGAAATTCGCGTTGCGTGCGCCGATGTCGGTCAGGCCCGAAAGCATCGAACTGCCTCCAAACAGCTTGGCCCGCAGCCGCGACCTTTCGGCCCCCAGCTTGACCAGCCGGTTGATCAGCCGTTCCATCGCGATGGCCCCGGCGGTGTCGAGACCGGGGCCGGCCTGACGCATTTCCGGCAGCAGAAGATGGTTCATGCCGCCGACCCGTTTTACGGGGTCCCAGAGGCAAACGGAGATGCAGGAGCCGAGGATTGTGGAGATGACCATGTCCTCGTTCGAGCCCACGGCGTCTTCGCCCTGGGCGATGTAAATCATCCCCGAAGTCATGAATATGCCCTTTGCGTCCTGGAAGTGCGGGCAAGAATTCGCGATGCGATTTCCGGCAGGCTTGCGACCTCGGCGGCAGCGTCCAGTTCCCGCGCTGCGCGCGGCATCCCGTCGACGACCGAGGTTTCGGCATCCTGAACGATCGTATGCGCGCCGGCCAATCGCATTCGTGCCATGGCATCCGCGCCGTCGCGCCCCATACCCGTGAGCATGACACCGATCACATTCGCACCATGGCGAACTGCCGACGAAAACAGAAGGTCGATCGACGGAACATACTTATGCGTGCCATCGTCCGTGATTTTCTTCAGGCGGAGCGGGTCACGGTTCGAGAGCAGGATGTGTTCGTCCCCGCCCCGCGCCACGCAGACCGTGCCACGCCCAAGCCGCATTCCATCGCGGGCCGGCACGACACTTGGAGCCGTGTGACGATCCAGCCTGTTGGTGAAACTTTCGAGGAAGGCAGCCGGCATATGCTGCGCGATCACCGTGGGCGGGCCGTCGGGGGGATACCCGGACAAGACCGTCAGCAGTGCATCGACGCCACCGGTCGATGCACCGATAACGACGACCTTGCCATTCCAGTCGAATGTCTGGTCCGGCCGCTCTGCGCTCCCGCACGCGCTGCCCTGAGGTTTTCGCGGATGGCTTGCCGCAGCCATCAACAGGGTGTCAATCAATTGCCGGCACTCCGCCCCGCCCTTGCGCAGCAAAGCGATATCAACGCAATCGACGGCGCCAAGGGAAAGTGCACGGATCGCGGCATGGCTGTTTTCGGTTGTTCGAGATGAGACCATGACGACCGGCATGGGCCGCAGACGCATGATACGTTCGAGAAATGCGAGACCGTCCATCCTTGGCATCTCGACATCCAGCGTAATAACGTCCGGGTTCAAGGCGCGAATCAACTCCCGCGCCTCATATGGATCCCCAGCCTCGCCGACCACTTCGATCTCGGGCGCGCGCGAAACCACTGCACGGATCATGGCACGCATCGTCCGCGTATCGTCCACGATCAGCACCCTGACCTTTCTGTTCGCTGCGATCGTCCCCGGCATTGCGCGTCCTGAATCTTTTTTTGTCGGGAGGCCTCCCTTTGAATGCCTCCACGCGGGTTTGCCACGAGATCGCTGAAAAAAGCGTTTACGCGAAAAAACGAACGCCGGGCCCTTTCGGACCCGACGAGGAATGACACGAACCGCGATCGGTTCAGGTTTCGATCGGGAAGTGCAGATATGCGCCTTCGCAGTAAACGTCGGCGGCTTCGCCGACGTGAAACATTGTGTATGTCAGTCCCGTTTCACGGAACCGGCGGACACCAGTGCGCGACAACAGCATCGACGCCTCGCGCGGCTTCGAGAGACCGGAGCGGTCGTCGGCACAGAAGATCTGCCGGGGCGACACCATCATCTCACTCGAAGGCACGTTCGGCCCGAGCGAACCGGGTGCCAGAAGGATCGGGTTCGAATCCGGTTTGAGGTTGAGAATATGCTCTTCGAGCATGATCCTGTTTACCCATTCGATGGCTTTGTACTCTCCGCTTTTCAGGAGAACCTTGTCACCCTTGCGCAGCGCGATGGCATGCACGTCGCCGAACGACGTCCGAACACGAGTCATCGGAGCCAGGCCCGGCAGCGGCCAGAGTTCCAGACCATTGTGCTGATCCCTTGCCTGCTGCTTTTGAGCTATCTGAGACGCCCCCATTCCGTCCTCGGATGCAGGGCGCGAAGTTTCGGTGTCCTTCAACTGCACGCCTTCAACAATGCGCGATACACGCTTTCCGGACCGCACGCGGTTCAGTGCGCGCATCAATCCGAAGCCTGTTTCATTATCGGTAAATCCAACCATACTCGCACCTACCCATTTATCAAATTTTACAAACCGCCCGAGCGGGAAATTTACAATGGGACGCACCAACCACCACACTGGCGGCACGTCCCGGTTACACTCACGCCTCCGGCCGGAACCGGCTTCACTCACACACAATCGACCTAAAGAGTGGATCGACCAATCGCTCACAGGTCATTTGTCTCACGACCGGTAGGCAGGAATTTGGCGAGACTTTTAGCAATGCGGCCCGAATAGGGAACTGGCCGGACTTCGGCTCCCGAAAGTGCCTCGCGAGAATTTCCAAAACCGAAACGAAAACTCGCAAAGGATGGCACGCTCACCGGATTTCCATGGAAAATTTGTCTTCCTGTTTCGATTTCGGAAACTTTCGCACAGGCGATTTTGTTGGATATGAGGCGGACTTCACAGTTTCGTCGCGTTCCCGAGGGGATCTGGAACAGACTGTTTCCGAAAACACTTTGGATAATCAGGAAAACGATGGCGAAAGGTGATGCAGACCGTGCAGAACCGGACCACCCAAACCGTGATTGTGGCTGGCAGGGATCCGGCTATTCTGGAGCCATGTCAGCCGAGGCCGCAAATCTGGACGATCTTATCGCCTGCCCGCATTGCGACGCCCTCTATCATGCGCGCCAGCCTCGGCCCGGCGAGCGCGCCGTCTGCCATCGCTGCCATACGGTCATGATCGCTCCGCGCCGGGGTGCCGGGTTGAAGATAATCGCGTTGGCTCTGGCCTCGGTAGTTCTGGTTATCGGCGCCTTGACCTTTCCCTTCATCGGCATTCGGCGGCTTGGCCTGTCAAGCGACGCGACCGTGCTGGACGCGGCGCTGGCTTTCTCCGGACCCCTGCTGATTCTGTCGCTGGCAGTCTTTGCCCTGATCATCTTCCTGCCTCTCACGCGGTTGCTGCTGACGCTCTATGTCCTGACGCCCGTGGTGTTTGACCAGGCGCCGTGGCCGGGTGCCAAGCGCGCGTTTCGGTGGTCCGAAACCCTGCGTCCGTGGTCGATGGCCGAGATCTTCGTGATCGGATGCGCTGTTGCACTGATCAAGCTGTCCGATCTCGCTCGCGTGGAGATTGGCCCCGCATTCTGGATGTTCGTTATTCTCGTGGTCCTGATCGTTGTTCAGGACACTTTCATGTGCCGATGGTCTGTATGGAAATCTCTGGACAGTTAGACGGGAACGTCACCGCAAGGGACAAGGGCCTGGTCGGATGCCGGCGTTGCGCGCGGGTCTGGCCGATTGCGCAGTTGCACTGTGGACGGTGCGGTGGAAGGCTCCAAAGCCGCGATGAGCGGTCGCTTCAGAAGGTCTGGGCCTGGTGGCTGGCCGGTGCGATGGCCTACATCCCGGCCAATATCTACCCCATGCTCGAGACGCGGACGTTGTTCATGCGGTCGGACGACACGATTATCGCGGGGGCGATCAAACTGGCCGAACACGGGTCCCTTGGCGTTGCGCTAATCATCCTGATCGCGTCCGTCGGCATTCCGCTGGCCAAGTTCTTTGCCATTGCCTATCTCGCCCTGTCCGTCAGGCAGGGCGCATCGATGTCCAAGGGCGGCCGGCAGGGCGTGTACGAGATAGTCGAATACATCGGGCGCTGGTCAATGATCGATGTCTTCGTCGTGGCGATACTTGCCTCGCTGGTGCAACTGAACGTCGTGGCCTCGATCGTTCCCGGTCCCGCGAGCCTTGCCTTCGCCTTATCCGTGATCTTCACGATGCTTTCGGCCCAAAGCTTTGATTCCCGCTTGATATGGGACAGTGATACAATCACTAAGCCCGGACCGGGGGGCGAAATTGACTGACAGTATTCCAGACATCGAGATCGAACCGACCAAGCGCAGTTTTCTTGAGCGCGCCTCCATCGTGTGGCTGGTTCCGGTTGCGGCGCTTCTGATAGCGATCGGTGTCGCGCTCAACACGTGGCGCGACCGGGGACCGGTCATCGAGATCGCCTTTTCGGACGCAGGCGGCATCATCGCGAACGAGACACAGTTGAAATTCCGCAACGTGTCGGTCGGGGTGGTCGAACGAATCCGATTCTCCGATGATCTGGAAAAGGTTCTGGTATCGGTGCGGATCGACAAGTCGGTCGCGCCCTTCGTGGACGACGATGCCGAATTCTGGATCGTGCGTCCGGAAGTCACGGCGTCGGGCGTCTCCGGTCTTGAGACAGTGCTTTCCGGGGTTCACATCGAAGGCGCCTGGGACGGAGTTGCGGAGACTCAGCAGTATAGCTACGCCGGTCTGGACGAAGCTCCTTTGGTTACGGCGGGGCGGGCCGGGTTGACGTTCGAACTGCGCTCTTCGTCGGATAGCACCATGACCGAGAACACCCCCATCCTTTACAAGGGCATAGAGGTTGGCCGGATCGGCAAGGCGCGGATTAGCCAGGATGGCCGCTGGGTGTTCGCCGACGCGATCGTCTATGCCCCCCACGATGGTCTTGTCACCACCGCCACGCGCTTCTGGAACACCTCGGGGTTCAGTTTCTCTTTGGGTCCCAATGGCGCGCGGCTGGATTTTTCATCGGTCTCGTCGCTGATTGCGGGCGGCATCAGCTTCGACACGCTGGTCTCGGGCGGCCAGACCGTCGCTCGTGGTTCGGTATTCGAGGTTTATTCCGACGAAGCCGCGGCCAGAACCAGTATCTTCGAGGACAGCGATGGCGCGGAGATCACGCTGTCGATGATCTTCGAGGAGAACATCAGCGGTCTTGCGGCGGGGGCGCCGGTGGAGTGGCGCGGTGTGACCGTTGGCGAGGTTCTGAACGTGACAGGTCTGGTGGACCGGGAGCGTTTCGGCGACGCCCGCGTCCGGCTTCTGGCCACGGCAGAGTTGCGCCCGGTGCGTTTCGGCATGACCGGAGATCCGACGGAGGAAGACGTTCTTGACTTTCTTGCCCAACAGGTGACCGACGGCCTGCGCGCGCGCATGGTCTCGGCCTCGATCCTGACGGGCGGCCTGAAGATCGAGCTGCTGACGGTCGAGAACGCGAGCCCTGCCACCCTCCAGAGAGACGTGGATCCCTTTCCCGTTCTGCCTGTAACGGACAGCGAAATCGCCGATGTTTCCGCGACCGCCGAAGGCGTGTTCCAACGGATAAATGCCCTGCCCATCGAGGACCTGCTGGAAAGCGCCATCGCGTTTCTGGACAACGCCAATGCCTTCGTCTCGAGCGAGGATTTCCGCGAAACGCCCGGCGACCTGCGCGGCCTGCTGGCGGATGCACGCGGGCTTGTCGGATCGGAGGATGTGCAGGCGCTGCCTGGCGAACTTAATGCCGCCATGTCAGATATTCGAAGCGCAACCAGTGACTTGCGCGACATTCTAAATGCCCTTACCGAGGCGGATGCGGCGGCGCGTCTTGTTGCCTCGATCGAGCAGATCTCGGCCACGGCTAAAGCGGCGGAAGAGGCTCTGGCCGGGGTCCCGGATCTGACAGCGAAGATCGACGCGCTTGTGACAAAGGCCACGGCGTTGCCGCTGGAGGATCTGAGCACGGAAATCACGGGGCTGGCGGCTGATGCCCGACGTCTGATCGGAAGCGAAGCTGCGCAGGCGATGCCGCAAGGGGTTACCGACGCGCTTGCCTCGCTCACCACCATCCTGGACGACCTGACCGAAGCCCGGACGCCAGAACAGTTGTCGGCGGCGCTGACATCCGCCGACGCCGCGGCACAGGCCATCGAGACGGCGGTCAGGGATGTTCCCCAAGTCGTGGAGCGGATCGACCGGATCGCAGCCGGAGCTGAGGCCGTGAAACTGGACGAACTGGCGACGGAGTTGGGCGCTGTTCTGGCCGAGGCGCGGACCTTGTTCGGTGAGGCTGGCGAGGCGAACCTGCCTGCGGCCCTG
This sequence comes from Silicimonas lutimaris, assembly GCF_047314965.1. Lineage (NCBI taxonomy): Bacteria > Pseudomonadati > Pseudomonadota > Alphaproteobacteria > Rhodobacterales > Paracoccaceae > Silicimonas > Silicimonas lutimaris. The sequence continues at coordinate 84,000 of NZ_JBLBVK010000042.1, forward strand.
GCCGACGCGTTCCGCGAGGTCGAGAGGGCCATGGCGGAGCTGCGTGAGGGCGGTCTGGTGGACAGTGCGAACCAGACGCTGGCCTCGACCCGCGACGCGGCGGCATCGGTGGCCGAGGCGGCGGACCAACTTCCGGCGCTGGTTGAACGGATTGACCGAGCCCTTCAGCAGGTGCAGGGCACGCTTGCGGCATATGACGGCAACTCGACCTTCAGCCGCGAGATGGAAGCCGCGCTGCGCGACATCCAGCGGGCCGCGAAGTCGGTGGACAGCCTGTCAAGGACGCTGGAGCGGCGGCCGAACTCGATTATCCTGGGGCGTTAGATCATGAAGAGACTGGCCATTTTCGCAGCAATCGTTCTGGCAGGATGCGGGGCCGAGGACAGGTTTATCGCGGCGCCGCAGGTGCAGGCGACGGAGAAGGTTCCAAGCCGCTATTCCAGCATCGAAGTTCGTGAAGTTTCGCTGCCAACCCACGCATCCAGCGAAGAAATCTACGTTGAGGCAGAAGGCGGCGGGCTGACGGCTTCGGACCTTCTCTGGGCCGACGATCCGACGCGGGCCGTGACCCTGGCGCTAAGCCGGAACCTGGCGGAAATCACCGGGGCAAGAGTTGCGCCGGAACCCTGGCCATTCGACAGCTACCCCGCAGCCCGGGTCGACGTGCGTGTCGAGCGGTTCCTGTCGCAGGCCGATGGAACGCTGGTCCTGGCGGGACAGTATTTCGTGGCCGACATGGATGGCCGGGGCCGTGACAGGGCGCGCCTCTTCAGCCTTTCCGTGCCACTTGCACCGGGCATGTCGCCCGCGGAAGCCGCGGGCGCGCGGGCGGGGCTGGTGCGAGACCTAGCGCTGCGCATTGCCAGAGACGGGCTTTGAGAAACGCTCCCTAACGGTACGTTCGCCCCTCGGCGTTCCGTGCGGCTCCCAGAGACGTCAACGAGCTTTTCGGTCAGGCTTTCATCGGCTCAGGTGGCGTCGGCAAAGCGTATGCATTGCGTCGGGAAAAACGTATGGCACGGGAACCGCGCGGTCAGTTGAGTGTGCCGGGAGTCACTGCGCACGGTAAGGGAGGTTAACAGGCCGTTAACCTGTGCTTGAGAATACTTGAAGATAGAGGCGCAAATTTCTGTGCTGAAACAGTTTTGCTACCTCTTACTAATGCCGGGCTGAAGCCCGGCCTACGAGGTGGAATGGGCGCATGCCTCTCCGGGACCAGGAGCCTCAGACGCCGACGTAGCGCATCACCAGTTCGTGGTCTTCGCGCAGATGTTGAGCGGGCAGCGTGGCGCCCATCCTGCCGTTCTCGATGAAGGCCACGCGGTCGGCCAGTTCGAGCACGGCGTCAAGCCGCTGTTCGACCAGAAGGATCGCCACGCCTTCCTGCCGCATCTTCTGGACGACCTGGCGGATCGCTTCGATCATCGAGGGTTGAAGCCCTTCGGTCGGTTCGTCCAGCAGCAGAACCTTGGGCCGAATGGCGAGCGCACGGGCGGTCGCGAGCATCTGCTGTTCGCCGCCCGAGAGCGTCTCGGCGCGTTGTGATAGCCGTTCGCGCAGGCGCGGGAAGAGATCGAGCAGCCAGTCGCGCGTCCGGGCACCCTGCCCGCCAGCCATCAGGCCAATCTCGATATTCTCGGCGACGGTCATCTCGGTGAAGAGCCGCCTGCCCTGCGGCACATAGCCGATGCCGTGGCTTGCGATCTCGTGCGCCTTGAGCCCGCTCAGGTCATGGCCGTCGAGCCGGATCGAACCGCCGGAGCGTTTCACAAGCCCCATGATGGCCCGGAGTGTCGTCGTCTTGCCCGCGCCATTCCGGCCGAACAGGCAGACGATTTCGCCCTTTTTCACGATCAGCGAGACCTCGCGCAGCACCAGCGCTTCGCCGTATCCTGCCGATATGCCATCAAGCGCCAGCATCAGGACGTCCCCAGGTAGGCGGCCTGGACGGCCGGGTTTTCGTGGATCTCTTTCGGCGTGCCTTCGGCGAGGATCTCGCCGAAGTTCAGCACGGTGATCCGGTCGGCCAACTCCATCACGACGCGCATGTTGTGCTCTATCAGGAGAACGGTCGCGTCCTCGGCCACTTCGCGGACGAGAGTCTTGAAGGTTTCGATCTCAGCGTCGGAGAGGCCCTGCGTCGGTTCGTCCATGATCAGGAGTTCGGGGTCCTGCACCAGCCCCATCGCGACTTCCAGAAGCCGCTGGTGGCCATAGGCGAGATCTCCGGCAATCTGGTCGGCGCGGTCGGCCAGACCGACGCGGGAAAGCGCGTCGCGGGCGCGCCGCTCCACCTCGGCGGCGTCGGGCCATTTGCGGCGCGCGGCCAGCGCGACGTTCTCGATCACCGGCAAGCGCGCGAAGACCGAGGTGATCTGGAAAGTGTAGGCCATTCCCTGCGAAATCCGGGCGTGGGCCGGAAGCTTGGTGATATCGCGGTCCCGAAAGGTGACTGTGCCCGACGTCGGCTCGATCCGGCCGCAAAGAAGGCTGACAAGGGTGGTCTTCCCTGCCCCATTCGGGCCGATCAGGGCGCGGATCTTTCCCGGCTCGAGCGTCAGGTTCACGTTCTTGACAGCGTCGAGACCGCCGAAGCTTTTCGAGAGGTGCTGGGTGGCGAGCAGGCTCATGGCAGGTCTCTCAGGATGCGGCGGCGGATTTCTCCGGCGATGCCCTGCGGCGCGAAAAGCGTCAGGAGCACAAGAGCCACGCCCGCGACAGCCATGTAGGCGGTCGTCAGGCCGGACGAGAAGTCGATCAGGTAGAACATGAAGAGCGTGCCGATGAACGGTCCCACCACGGTACCCGCTCCGCCGAGCAGCACCCAGAGCAGCGGGAAGATCGAGTATTGCACGGAGGCGAAGCTGGCGCCGACATAGCCGAAGAGAAGGCCGTAAGCGGCGCCGGAGGCCGCCGAGAAGGTGCCCGAAAGAACGACGGCGGTCCATTTGAGGCGGAAGGTGTCATAGCCGAGCATCTGGGCGCGCGCCTCGTTCTCGCGGATCGCCACCAGCGTCTTGCCGAGGGGCCGGCGCACGATGGCGAGCGTGATGAGCGTGGCCGCCGCGAAGATCGCGAAGGCCACCCAGAAACGCAGGTCGGGGTTCGAGAGGCTTTGGCCGAACAGCAGGCGTTCGTCGGGTTGCAGGACGAAGCCCTCGTCGCCGCGGGTGTACTCGCCGAAATAGAGGATCGTCAGGTAGACGGCCTGGGCGAACATCAGCGTGACGATCATGAAGGCGACGCCCTTGGCACGAAGCGCCAGCGCGCCGAGGATGCCCGCCAGCACAGCGCCCGCTGCCAGGCCGGCGATGAAGGCGGGGATGGTTCCGAAATCGAGGAACCGGATGCCGAGACCGGTGGCATAAAGCCCTGCCGCGAAGAACATGGCATGGCCAAGCGACAGAAGCCCGGTATAGCCGAAGAGGATGTTGTAGCCGGTCGCATAGACCGCCAGCACCATGATCCGGCTGAGATTGCCCTGGTGGTAGTCGCCGACCATGAGGCCCGCGACCGCGACCAGCGCAAGAAGCGCGATATGTGCGACCCAGCTCTTCAATGCGCCTTTGTCCCGAAGAGACCCTGCGGGCGGAAGACGAGGACGAGCGCTACAAGGACAGTGGCGAGGATCTTGGCCAGTGTCGGCGAGAAGAACACCGAAATGATGCCGTCCGACATGCCAATCAGGAGCGCCGCAAGAACCGCGCCCGGCAGCGAGCCGAGGCCTCCGATGATGACAACGATGAAGGAGAGCAAGAGGGGGTCGCCTCCCATCAGGTAGTGAGCCTGGGAGATGGGGACGATGAGGACGGCGGCGAGCGCCGCCAGTCCGGCGCCGATGCCGAAGACTATGGCGTAGACCTTTTCAACGGGGATACCGAAGGCGGTGGCCATGTCGCGGTCGAGTTGCGTGGCGCGCATCAGGAGGCCGATCTTGGTGCGGCTCATCAGCGCCCAGACGCCGAGCAGCACGGCGATGGCGGCGGCGATGACGAAGAGCTTGTAGGAGGTGACCGAAAGGCCCCAGGGGTAGAACCATTCACCGGCGGCACTGTCGTACCACGGGATCGCGATGCGCTGGTTGAAGGGCGGCTCTACCGCGCGCGCCTCGGGGCCGTAGGTCATCAGCGTGACCTGCTGGATGATGTAGAGAAGGCCGATGGTGGCGACGATGGTGCGCTCGGGGTCGTAGTCGATGCGTTTGAGCACGGTCATGTCCGCAAGCGCGGCGATACCGCCGACGATCAGCGGCGCGAAGATCAGCGCGGCGAGGAAACCGATGGCGGGGTGGCCGCCGAGGCTGGTGGCGATGAACCATGCGAAGACCGCGCCAAGCATGAAAAACTCGCCATGGGCGACGTTCACCACCCGCATGACCCCGAACACGAGACCGAGGCCCACGGCGGTGAGCGCAAGGACGGCTGCGCCGACGGCGCCCTCGATCAGGGCGAGGAGAAGATGGGGGCCAAAGTCCATGGGCCGGACTTGAGCAGTTTGGATGCGAGGTGGCAAGTACCACATTCCCGGTTCGCACCTCCGGCGGGCGATCCGACATCGGGAAACGGGGCGATGTTCTTTACTTCGGCGGGGGAATGTATGATCCACGGGGTCAAACGAGAACACATCATGCATGCGGCATGAATGACAGGGAGGGAAAGTAGCGATGCGGGCTGCCGTCGTCAGAAACTTCAATGAAGACCTTTCGATCGAGACCGTTCCGGACCCGGCCTGCCCGGACAATGGCGTCGTGCTCGAGGTCGCGGCCTGCGGTGTCTGCCGGTCGGATCACCACGGCTGGACCGGCAAGCACCCGCGTGTCCAGAACGGGTCGATCATGGGCCACGAGTATTGCGGAACCGTCGTCGAGGCCGGGCCCTCCGCGAAATACAAGGTCGGCGACAGGCTGATCGCTCCGTTCATCCTTGGCTGCGGGTCCTGCCCGGCCTGCTACACCGGGGTGTCGAACACCTGCCAGAACCAGATCGTGCCGGGATTCGGCCCGCCGGGCGCCTATGCCCAGTACGTGGCCGTGCCGTTCGACCACAACCTCGTCTACCTGCCCGACTCGATGTCTCCGGCGCTTGCGGCCGGGCTGGGATGCCGGGTGACGACTGCCTGGCATGCGCTGACCGACCGCGCCAATGTCCGGGCCGGCGAGTGGGTCGCCATTCACGGCACGGGCGGGATCGGGCTGTCGGGGCTGCTTCTGGCGAAGATGCTTGGCGCCCAGGTTGTGGTCGTCGATGTCGTCGAGGAAAAACTGAATCATGCGAAAGAGCACGGGGCCGATGCGACCGTGAACGCCAGCACCACCGACGCCGCCGAAGCCATTCGCGAGATCACCGGCGGCGGCGCGCAGGTGTCGATCGAGGCGCTTGGGATCGAAGCGACCACCAATGCGTCGGTCGAATGCCTGGCGACGCTTGGCCGGCATGTTCACGTCGGGATGCCCTCGGGCGACGGGCGGATGCAGGTCAACATGCGTGCGGTCTACATGAAACAGCTTTCGCTGTTCGGCACCCGCGGGATGCCGTCGTGGAAATACCCGTCGCTTCTGGGAATGATCGAGCGCGGCGAGGTCGACCTGAGCCCGATGGTCGCGCGCCTGGTGTCTCTGTCGGACGCAAGCGCGGAATTGCGCGCGATGAACGGCCCCACCCCTCCCGGTACGGCGGTGATCACCGACTTCACGCGGTAAGCCGATCGAGGGCGGCGCCGACGCGCCGCCTCAGTCCAGCGAGAACCCCTTTGCGCGGACGAAATCGCCGAAATCCGCCCGTTCCGGCACGCTGTATTGCCGGACCTTGTCGTCGGACCATGCGTAATCCGGGCTTTCGCCGAAGGTCTTCGGAAAGCGCTGGCTTCCATAAGGCTGCGTCGCGGCACGATCGCGGTCGTAGGACCGGACCGCGGCTTCGAGGTTGTCTTCGCTGTAGCGGTCGGTGTGGCATGTCACCGACAGAGGCAATCGCTTCGCGATCACCGGGTCATTGGCGGGATAGCCGATGGCCAGCCCCGCAAACGGGAACACATGCTCAGGAAGTCCGAGCAAATCCGAGACCGCACGCGCCTCGTTGCGGATGGCGCTGACAGGGCAGCATCCCAGACCAAGCGCTTCGGCCGCAGCAACGAAGGCGCCGAGCGCGATGGCCGCATCGGTGGCGGCGTTGAAGAAGGCGTCGAGGTGATCGTTCGCGAAAGGCACTCCGTGCCATGCGTGCAGCAGTCTTTGCCTGCGGTTGTTACCGCAGAAGACCGCCAGCATCGGCGCTTCCGCCACCCAGGCCTGCCCCGGCACGAGCGCGGCGAGACGCCTGCGCATGTCGGCCGACCGGAGGAGCACGATGTCGCGTTGCTGAAGGTCGCTCTTGGTCGGCGCGGCCAGAGCCGCTGCAGAGATCAGGTCCAGCAATTCGGTTGGGACCGGTTTGTCGAGGAACCTGCGGCAGGAGCCGCGCGCGAGCATCGTCTCAAGCCGGTCGTCGGTCGCCAGCGCCTCCGGCAGGCGGGGCGCGTCGCTGTAGCGAGCATCGAGAAGCTGTTGCAGACCAGACCGTTCGTCTTGTGTCATCGTGACGATTTCCCGAGATTTTCTGTTAGTTTTTCTAACGCGATGATTAAGAACATTTCGCGTTTATTAAGTTTTCCTATCAGGTAAAGTCTGCCATGAACCGTGGTGCCTTTGGAAGACATTCGAAGAAATGACGCCGGATTCCCTGAAAGTGACCATCGAGCGCGCGCCCGGCGCACAGAGCGTATTCGATGTGCCCGCCTATGAAAACCAGACGGTCCTGGACGTGGTCTCATGGGTTCAGCAGAACGCCGATCCCACGCTGAGCTACCGGTTCGCCTGCCGCGTCGGCATGTGCGGCAGCTGCGCGATGATGGTCAATGGCGTGCCGCGCTGGACGTGCAGGACCCACATCTCGAAGGTCCTGTCGGGCAACGCCGTCACCATCGGTCCGTTGCGCAACCTGCCCGTGATCAAGGATCTGGCGGTCGACATGGACCCGTTCTTCGAGAAATGGGTCGCGGCGGAGGGTGTGCACCACGGCAGCCTGACGCGGGACGATCCGATCATGCCCGTCGACGAGACAAGCCCGGAGCGCGTCGAGGCCAATGCGGCCATCGAGTGCATCAACTGCGCGGTCTGCTATGCGGCCTGCGACACGGTCGCGGGGAACCCGGACTATCTAGGCCCGGCGGCGCTGCAGCGGGCGTGGACCCTGCTGAACGACGTCAAGGATGATGGCGGCGGGGCCATTCTGGACGCCGTCTCGGGCGGCGGCGGGTGCCACAACTGCCACTCGATGGGGTCGTGCACCGCCTATTGCCCGAACGAGCTGGACCCGATGTCGGCGATCGCGGGTCTGAAGCGCGAGACCGCGAAATCCTTCTTCCGGGGGAGGCGCTGATGCTGAACCTGCGTCTCTACATGCTGCAGCGGCTGTCCGCGCTTCTGATGGCGCCCCTGGTGCTGGGCCATCTTGCGGTGATGATCTATGCGATCCGGGGCGGGCTGAGCGCGGCGGAGATCCTTGGCCGGACCCAGGGATCGGTCGCGTGGTTCGCGTTTTACGGCATCTTCGTCGCCGCGGTCTCGGTTCACGGGGCAATCGGGCTTCGCGTGGTGCTTCACGAGTGGGCGGGTCTCAGGGGAGCCTGGCTCGAGGCGGCGATGTGGGTCACCGGCACCGCACTTTTCATACTGGGAGCACGCGCCGTCTGGGCCGTGACCTTCGCATGACCACGGCGCGCGCCATCACGTCGCGGGCGCATCCGCTCTGGCTGGCCTTCGTGCTGCACCGGGTGTCGGGCGTTGCGCTCGCCCTGTTTCTGCCGGTGCATTTCTGGGTCCTGGCAATGGCGATGACCGATCCGGCGAAGCTGGACGGGTTCCTGCAGATGACCGGCTCGGGGGTTGTGAAACTTGCGGAGTTCGGCCTCGTGTTCCTGCTGGCGGTGCACATGTTCGGCGGCCTGCGCCTGATGGCGATGGAGTGGCTGCCGTGGACGCCGCCGCAAAAGACGCTTGCGGCGGGCGCGACGGCGGTGTCGTTCCTTGTGGCCGGGCTCTTTCTTCTGGAGGCGGTGTGACATGACCCCGGGCGACATAGAGCGGCACGACACGGATATCCTGATCCTCGGCTCCGGCGGCGCTGGTCTGTTCGCGGCGCTTCACGCCCGGCAGAGCGCCCCCGAAGGCACGAGGATCACCATTGCCGTCAAGGGACTGATCGGCAAGTGCGGCTGCACGCGCATGGTTCAGGGCGGCTACAACGTGGCGCTTGGCGGCGGCGATACGGTCGAGCGGCATTTCATGGACACGATCAACGGCGGCAAGTGGCTGCCGAACCAGGACATGGCGTGGCGGCTGTGCGAGCAGGCTGTGGTGCGTATCCGCGAACTGGAGAACGAGATCGGCTGCTTCTTCGACCGCAACCCGGACGGATCGCTGAACCAGAAGGCCTTTGCCGGACAGACTGCGGACCGCACCGTTCACAAGGGCGACCTGACCGGCATCGAGATCATCAACCGCCTGATGGAAAAGGTGCTGGCGAGCGGCGTGGAGAAGCTGCAGGAGCATCGCGCGGTGGGCCTCATTCCGACGCGTGACGGCTCGGCCCTTGCCGGTGTGCTGATGATCGACATGCGGAGCGGACGCTTCCGCCTCGTGCGCGCCAAGACCGTGCTGATGGCCACCGGCGGCGGGCCGACAATGTACAAGTATCACACGCCCTCGGGCGACAAGACCATGGACGGCCTGGCGATGGCGCTGCGGGTCGGCCTGAGCCTGCGCGACATGGAGATGGTCCAGTTCCACCCGACCGGGCTTCTGGCGGGCGATCACACGCGCATGACCGGCACGGTCCTGGAGGAAGGGTTGCGCGGCGCGGGAGGACAACTGATCAACCACGCGGGCCAGCGGTTCATGTTCGACTATGACGCGAAGGGCGAACGCGCGACCCGCGACGTGGTCAGCCGCGGCATCTATGCCGAGATGCGCAAGAACAACAATCCCGAGCAGGAGGGCGTTTTCATCTCGATGTCGCATCTCGGGCCCGAGAATGTGCGCCAGAAGTTCAAGGGCATGGTCAAGCGCTGTGCCGACTGCGGCTTCGACCTGGCCGCGGGCAAGGTCGAGGTCGTGCCGACGGCGCATTACTTCATGGGCGGCGTCGTGGTTGACGTGGACACGCGCACCGCGATGGAAGGGCTTTACGTTGCGGGCGAGGACGCCGGCGGCGCGCATGGCGCAAACCGTCTGGGTGGCAATGGCGTGGCGAATTCGACCGTCTACGGCGGGATTGCGGGCGACACGATGGGCGCTGACATCCGCCGGATGCCGGCCCTGCGCGATCCCGATGAGACGGTCCTTGCCGCCGAACTGGAGCGTGCGATCCATCCGCTCGGCCGCAAACCCGACCTTGTCCAGCCACTGCGCAAGCGGCTTCAGGACCTGATGTGGGACGATGTGGGCGTGATGCGGACCGAGGCGGGCATGAAGCGCGGCCTGGCCGGGATCGCGGACGTGTCGGAGGCGCTGATGGACGTGGGCGTCGCGAGCGACACTCTCGCCTTCAACCTGACCTGGCACGACTGGCTGAACCTGCGCTCGCTCTGCGATATCTCGGAGGTGATCGCAAAGGCCGGTATCGCCCGGGAAAACTCTCGCGGAGCGCATTACCGCGAGGATTACCCGGATGCCGGCGCGATGGAGGACAGCGATTTCACCGTCGCCCGACTTAAGGACGGCGCCGTCGCGGTGGCGCGCGAGCCGGTTCAGTTCACCATCGTGCGCCCTGGCGAGACTATCCTGCCCGATGGCGAACCCGAAACACTGGTGGCAGCACAATGATCCCGATAAATCTGATACAGAAAACGGCCGAGACCCTGATGGACAAGGCCGCGATCGAAATCCCTCAGGACTATCTCGACGGTCTCAAGGCCGCGGCCCGCACCGAGGACGGCGATCTGTCCTCGTTCGTGCTGAAGGCGATGCTGGAGAACTACGAGGCGGCGAAGGAAGACCGACGGGCCATGTGCGGCGACACCGGCGTGCCGCGGTGGTTCGTCAAGATGGGCAACGACGCCCGCGTCGAGGGCGGCATGGTGGCGCTGGAAGCCGCGCTGCGGCGGGCCACCGCCAATGCGACCGAAGCGGTGCCGCTGAGACCGAACCGGGTGCATCCGCTCTGGCGGACCGACCATAACAACAACGTCGGCATCGGCGCGCCGGAGATCGAGTACGGGTTCGAGCCCGAGGGCGCGTGGATCGACTTGATCACCGTCCACAAGGGCGGGCTTTTCGGCACGGATTACCGGATGCTGTTCCCGTCGGACGGGATACAGGGGATCAAGAGGTTCTACCTCGACAGCCTGATGGCCTTCGGAAAGCGCGGCCTTGCCTGCCAGCCGGCGATCATCGGAATCGGTCTGGGCGGATCGAAGGACATCTGCATGACACTGGGCAAGCGGGCCTCGACCCTGCGGGTCGTCGGCAGCCGGAATTCGGACCCGCGCATCGCGGCGATGGAGGATGAGTTCAAGGAACTGGGGAACTCCATCGGGATGGGCGCGATGGGCTTTGTCGGCAAGAACATGGTGATCGACTGCAATATCGAGGTCGGCTACTGCCACACGGGCGGCATGCCGATGTCGGTTCATGCCTTCTGCCTGTCCTCGCGCCGCGCGGTGGCCCGGATCTTCCCCGACGGGCGCGTCGAGCACCGGACCGATCCCGACTGGTTCACCGACTACCAGCGCCGCGACACCATCGACTGGGAACCTGTGCGGGAGGCGGCGGAATGAGCGGGCCACGCGAAGTCCGGCTGTCGACGACGCCGACACCCGAAGCGATCGCCGATCTGAGGCTGGGCGACATCGTCTACCTCGACGGCCTGATGTACACCGCGCGCGAGGGTGTCTACATGCGCGCGCTTGAAGACAGGGCCAACATCCCGATGGCCCTGCCCTCGGAATCGGCCGCGAATTTCCATTGCTCGCCCGCCGCGCGGATCAACGCGGACGGCTCGTTCGACATGGGTGCGGTCACCGCCACCGCGTCGTTCCGCTTCGCCAAGTGGCTGCCCGAGTGGATGGCGAAGACCGGCGCGAAACTGATCATCGGCAAGGGCGGCATGACTTCAAAGGACTACAAGGAGTACTTCGTTCCGAACGGCGCGGTCTACCTGTCCACGGTGGGTTATGGCACCGGGGCCCTGCTGGGGCGCGGCGTCGAGAAGGTGGAGGCTGTCCACTGGCACGAGGAGCTGGGCCTTGCACAGGCGATGTGGGTGATCCGTTGCAACCGCATGGGTCCGTTCATCGTGGCCTCGGACCTGAACGGCGACTGCCTGTTCGAGCGCGAGAACGCCAAGATCGCCGAGAATGTCGCGCGGCTTTACGAGGGTACGAAGCCGGCGGTTCTGAAGCGGTACGGCGAGACCGACGACCGCACGGACGAGGTGATCTGACGCAGCGCTAGCCGGTGCGCCGGTCTCAGGCGATTTCGCTCACGAGAATCCCGAGCCCCATGAACAGGGTCAGCAGGATCAGGAGCCGCCGGAAGCCGGTGTCGCTGAGGCGGTGAAAGACCATGATCCCGATCTGCGCAGCGATCAAACCCGTCGGGATCGTGACCAGAAGCGCGTTCACCGCCGTCTGGTCGTAAGCGCCCCTGAAGAACAGGAGGCTGACTGTCGTTCCGAGAATGGCGACGTTGAAGGGCTGGAGGATCGCGCGGGTCTCCGCCTTGGTCCAGGGCCGGACAGAGAGCCACATCGAGACGAGAGCGCCCGAAACCGACGCCGCCCCTCCGAGGATGCCGCCCGTCAGCCCGACGGCGCCGTCGATCCAGGGCGTCCTGCGCGAAAAGGATGGAAGCGAGGACCGGAACCCGAAATACGCGCCGTAGGCGATCAGCATCGCCGCGATCGCCAGCCTCAGCGTGCCCGCGTCGATGATGCTGAGCAGCGAAAGTCCGACGGGCACGCCGGCCAGACCGGGGAGCAGAAAGCGCAGCAGCCTGCGCGGCTCGGCCGATATTTCCCGACGCACGATCCAGAGCCCCTGCAGACCCGCGAGTACAGACATCAGGGCGACGATGGCGACGGCCCGGACGGGATCGAGCACCACGAGGTAGAAGCCAAGCGCGAAAAGCGCCGTGCCGGTACCCGACAGGCCATTGATGAACCCGCCCGCTGCGGCGCCAAGAAGCAGGAACAGAACAGTCTCGGTGGTCATGGTCAGAGCGGCGCCTTACCCGGGCGGTCACGGTCGAGAACACTGACCAGCGCCTCGTGAAGCGCCTCGATGGCCTGCATCTTGACCTGACCTTCGAGGTAGACGAGCCCGAGCACCCGCCTTGGCGCATCCGGGCCGAGGTCGACGCGCTTGACCGGAACGCTGTCCTGCGGCTTGACCGCGAGGTCGGGCACGATCGAGACGCCGAGATTTGCCTGAACCATGCTTGCAATGGCCTCGGGGCTGTCCAGTTCCATCGTTTCGGTCACGCGGATGCGCTTGGAGAGAATCCAGTTGTCGATCAGCGTGCCAACGACGGCATTCCGGTTGAAGCGGATGAAGGGACGGTCCCTGAGAAGCGTGATAGGATCATCCTCCTGCTCCTCGATGGCCGCGATCAGCTGCATCGGCTCTTCCGTGAGTTCCCGGAAGACGACGCCCATCGGCATCAGATGTGGTCTTGTGACAATGGCGGCATCGATGGCACCCCGCTCGACCTCGGCCAGAAGCGCGCCGGTCAGCCCGGGGCGGATGCGCATCCCGATCTGGGGATAGCGGGATTTCAGCACGGCCATCGCCTGGGGTGTCAGGCCCGTCAGCGTGGTACGCAGCGCGCCAAGGGTCACCTGCCCGCTCAGGCCGCCGTCAGCGAGAACCGATGGCACGAGGTTATCGTAATCCGCGATGAGCTTGCGCGCCTTGGCGACGACCTGATGGCCAAGCGGCGTCAATTCGGGGGTTCTGGTTGTCCGGTTGAACAGCGCGATGCCAAGATCCGCCTCAAGCGTCTGCATCTGCTGGCTGACGGCGGCGTGGGTGACATGCACGACGTCGGCCGCTGCACTGAAGGTCCTGGTGTCGGCGACCGCGACAAGCGTCCGCAGCAATCTGATCGTCATGGCACCGCCCGCCTTTTATCAAGCTGATCTTTCAGAAGATGTAAGACAAATTAGCTACTATTAAGCTTAGCTTACTTCTAAATTGAAGGAAAGCATCGGAACCGCGTGAAACCGGACGAAGACAGGATGTGAAGCCAAAAGGAACGATGCGCGGGCTTGACCGCTCAGATGCGCATCATCCGCATCGCTCGTAACACAACGTCTCAATAATTGCAGAAACGGGAGGAAGCAATGGGAGTGAACGATCGTATCGGGGGGGTCTCGCGGAGGGATTTCTTCAGGATAGCTGGGACTTACGGGATGAGTTCGACGCTTCTGGCGGCGGGGACGTTT